>CAUTOA010000011.1:0-10471 GCA_963540205.1 uncultured Candidatus Saccharibacteria bacterium | reverse complement strand
AATAGCTGAAAATTTACAGAATCGGCAAGGAAATTGTGAAAATGGTTGAGTTTTTCGAGGTGTTAACAGAGATTTGCCCGCCTAGCGCTTTTGTCAATTGCTCCGCTAATGGCAATCCTAATCCATAGCCTTTCGTCTGTTGGTTGCCGCGGAAAAATCGCTCAAAAACGTGCGGTAAGGTTTGTTGTGAGATTGTGCCGTCGTTGATGAAGTTGACGGTGATGTTTTGTTTCGATGGAGTAATACAAATTTTTACCACAGAATTTTTCGGGCTATGCTTCAATGAATTGTCGAGTAAAATCGCGCACAATTCTCGCGTGGCGGTGTGATGAAGCGGAATATTTATGTGTTCTGGGCAATTCATTTTAACTCGCGCTTCAGCTTTCCGTTCGCGGATGAGCTCTGATATCAATTCCGTCAAGTTAAAACTTTTATCTTCCAGCGCCAACTTATTTTCTGTCCGCGATAACTCCAGAAGCATTGCCGTAAGCTCAGTCAACTTGTTTATTTCCTCCAAATTGCTTTCCAGAGTTTCTGTAAGTTCCGCCTTCTCTGCCTTTCTATTTTTCAATGCAAATTCAGTTTCTGCTTTCATGATTGCCAAAGGAGTTCGGAGCTGATGGCTGGCATTAGCAACAAATCGCGATTGAGCTTTGTGGGCGGTTTCTATCGGTCGCAAAGTGATTTTCGCCAATAAATATGAGCACCAACCGCCAGCGAGCAGAACGATAAGATTTATATAGCCCAGACTAATTAAAAGATTTCGAGTTGAATTATCTATTCTTTCCGACAAATTAATTGCAGGAAAATCGCCTTTCCTTTGAACGATAATTTTATGAATTTGCGCATCAACTTCCGAGCGCGCTACCTGAAAAATAATGCTGCTAAACAGCAAACTGACGATCATCAAAATCATCAAATACCAGCCCGCCAACTTAATTGTTGCTGAAGTAAAAATTTTCATGATTCAATCCTGTAACCGAAGCCGCGCACGGTTTTTATCAATTGTTTTTTGAACGGTTTGTCGATTTTTTGGCGTAGATTTTTTATGTACGCCTCGACATTATTCGGTAAAATATCAGCATCAAAATCCCAAACGTGATCAATCAGTGTTTCTTTACTGAGAATCTGATTCGGATGCTGCATCAAATATTCCAGCAGCGCATATTCTTTGCTTGTGAGGTCGATATTCTTTCCAGCTCGCGTTACGGTTTGCTGCTGCTTGTCAATTTTCAAATCGTCAATTTTCAAGATGTCTGGTTGCTGAATTGGCGGCCGACGAAGCAAGGCTCGTACGCGCGCCAACAGTTCATCAACTGCAAAAGGCTTAGTCAAATAATCATCAGCGCCCACGTCCAGCCCGAGCGTTTTATCTTCGGTTGTGCTCAGCGCTGTCAGAAACAGAATTGGCATATTTTTCCCGTTCTCGCGCAATTTTTTAACAATCTCCGTACCTTCTAATCCCGGCAACATTCGATCAACAATCAACAAGTCATACGGCTGACTATCCGCCAAATTAAAGCCCTCTTCCCCGTCGTACGCCGCATCAACCGCGTATTTTTCGCGCTTCAAAGATTCGGTTATGACCCTCGCAATTTTTCGTTCGTCCTCAATAACCAATAGTCGCATATTTATATTATATCTTTTTTCCTGCGCTAAGTGTTATAATTTTATTTAAAGAAAAGGAGGCGTATGCCAGATAATAAAAAAATGGTTGAGATTCGTCATTTTAAGATGAGTTTCGGCGATAAAACTGTTATTAAAGATCTGAGTTTCGACGTTTTTCGCGGCGAAGTTTTTGGTTTTTTGGGAAGCAATGGTTCGGGAAAAACTACGACGTTGCGCGCACTGTTGGGACTATACCAGCCGACCGCGGGCGACTTATTGATAAACGGCAAGCCATATTCGGTGAATAGCCGGATTCGCCTCGGATATCTTCCTGAGGAGCGCGGTTTGTATAAAAAAGAAAAAGTCTTAGACGTGATGCTTTACTTTGGTCAATTGAAAGGCTTGAGTCGCAAAGAGGCTAAGGATTTTTCCCTGAAGTTTTTGGAGCGCGTCAATTTGAGCGACAAGGCTAATACGCAACTTGATAAATTATCTGGCGGACAGCAGCAGAAAATTCAGCTTGGCGTGACAATTATGGGCGATCCAGAACTACTGATTATGGACGAGCCAGCCAAAGGTTTTGATCCGGTGAATCGTCGTTTGCTGATGAATATAATTGAGGAACAGCGAAAAGCTGGCGCGACAATTATTTACGTTACGCACCAGATGGAGGAAGTTGAAAGATTGTGCGATCGCTTGATTTTATTGAAGGACGGTCAAGCGGCGGCGTACGGCACATTGGAAGAAGTAAAAAGTCAATTTGGCGGCGCTTCAATGGACGACATTTTTGTCCAAGTTTACGGCGGCGAAGCGAAGGAGTTGAGTGATGAGTAAAATGCATAATTTGGGGACGGTTTTCAAATTTGAAACACTTAGAACACTGAAAAAACCGACGTTTTGGTTGACGGCTTTAGGGTTTCCTTTGTTGATTGGCGTGCTGTATGGCATTATGTTTTGGTCGCAAAGCACGACTATTGAAGCGTCAAAAAATCTGGAAAAGCAAGAATTTTCACTGGAAGTCACGGACGATTCGAAGTTGGTGAAGCCAGAATTGCTGACGGCAATTAAAGCCAAAACCGCCAAATCGAAAGAATCTGGAATTGACGACGTAAAAAATAATAAGGTTGACGCGTATGTTTATTTTCCAAAGGATTTGAGCAAGCAAAAGGTTGAAGTTTACGGTAAAGATGTTGGGCTATTTCAAAACGGAAAATACAGCGCGGTGGCGCAGAGCTTATTGAGTCAATCAGTAGCAAGCGGCATCAGTCCAGCGCAAGTTGCGATTTTACGCGACAAAGTCCAATTGTCATCAACCACATATCTGGACGGAAAAGAGCACGGCGGCATTAATGAGATGATTGTACCGGGAATGTTTTTGGCTATTTTGTTCATTCTCATCAGTATTTTTGGCAATCAAATGCTCATTAGTACCACCGAGGAAAAAGAAAATCGCACGGTGGAAATGCTGCTTACGACCGTTAAAACCGACACCTTGATTACGGGTAAAATTTTGTCTTTGATGGTGTTGGCTTTGATTCAGATTTTGGTGATTGTTTTGCCGGTTTTGGCAGGCTATTTGGCGTTTGGCTCGAAGCTGCAATTGCCTAATCTGGACTTGAGTACGCTCGTGTTTGATCCTGTTAGAATTGGTCTAGCGATCATAATTTTCTCCGCCAGCTTCACTCTATTTACGGGAATGTTGGTGACTTTGGGTGCGATGATGCCGACCGCCAAAGAAGCCAGCCAGTGGTTTGGAATTGTGATTATGCTATTCATTGGTCCATTTTACGGAATCACGGCGTTTGTTTCCTTCCCTGATTATTTCTTTGTTAAGTTCTTGTCGCTATTTCCATTCACTGCGCCGATTCCATTGTTGTTACGAAACGCAATAGGCAATTTGCCAATTTGGGAAGCTTTGCTCGGTACGACAATTTTGGTCGCTACGGCGATGTTTGTCATGTGGCTATCCGTGCGCGTTTTCCGTTACGGCGCGATGTCTTATGATAGTAAATTATCTTTGTCGGCGTTGCGGACACGTCGAAAAGCTGGTAAAGTTTAATTATGAAAGTACGTATAGAGATAGACACGAAAACATTTGTGCGATTTTGGCTGGTCGTGATGGGCTTTGGTCTGGCTGGTCTGGCAATTTATTCCGCAAAGGACGCGCTGGTTTTATTGGGAATTTCCCTGTTTTTGGCGTTGGCATTGAACCGTCCAGTTGCGGCAATTGCTAAGAAGCTTCCTGGGAAAAGCCGATTAGGCGGCACGGCGCTGGCGTACACGACGCTGGTTCTGCTTTTGGGTTGCGTGATCTGGTTTGTTATTCCACCAATTGTCCAGCAATCCGCCAAATTTGTCGAGAGTATTCCGAGTATAATCGACCAAGCCAGCTCACAGTGGCGTGGCGTTAATGATTTTATTGATAAGAACAATTTGCGCCCGCAGGTCGATTCGATGATGGAAAACATTAAGCAGCAATCTTCGTCTTGGGCCACGAGCGTTGGCACGAATTTATTATCCAGTGTTGGTTCTTTGGCGTCGTTCTTGGGCTCGCTATTCTTGGTGCTGGTGCTGTCATTCTTGATGCTTCTCGAGGGTCCAACTTGGGTGAAGCGTTTGTGGGGATTGTACAACGACGAAGAAAAAATGGAGCGTCATAAGAAGCTGGTTGGCCGAATGTATAACGTGATCACGGGATATGTTTCTGGACAATTGACTGTTTCTGGAATCGATGCTATATTATCAGGTTTCGTGGTGTTTGTGCTGAGCTTGACATTTCCTGTCATAAATTCAAATTTGGCAATGCTCACCGTTATGGCGACGTTTGTGTTGACGCTAATTCCGATGTTTGGCGCAACGATTGCTGGCGCGTTGATATCGCTACTACTGTTCTTCAACAATATGACAGCGGGCGTTATTTACGCGATTTATTTCGTGATTTACCAACAGATAGAGAACAACTTTGTTTCTCCGTCCATCCAATCAAAGAAGGTTGAGCTGTCAGCTCTGACTGTCTTGGTCGCGGTGACAATTGGTTTATATGTCGGCGGCCTATTGGGTGGTCTGGTTGCTATTCCAGCTGCTGGCGTCGTGAAGGTTTTGCTAGACAATTACTTAGAGCAAGCCAAATCTAAGCGCGTTGAGAGCGAAAAACCGCTTAATAAATTAGTTAAGAAATTGAAAAACGAAGATTAGTTTGACGCAGAAAAAATATAGCCCGTTGAATCTAGCGGGCTATTTCCATGTCCAAATGCTGCCGCTTGGCGTATCACGAACAGCAACGCCAGCCCGAAGAAGTTCATCGCGGATTCTGTCGGATTCTTCCCAACTTTTCTCTGCGCGTGCTTGACGTCGCTGGATAATCAACCTCTTCAAATCGTCAGTAATATCAGGCGTAGACTCAGCCAAATCCAGTCCTAAAATCTCGTCAATCTCATCAATAAACTGCACCAAACTCTGTCGATGAATTTTATCAAGCGGCGTATGATCCAACTTTGAAAACACTTCATCAATCAACGCCAGTGCGCCTGGAGTATCCAAATCATCGTTCAATTTCTCGACCAACGCCTGACGTCCCGCTAATAATGAAACCGAATCGTCCTGCTCGTCCTTATCATCGTCATCTTCCAATGTGTCATGAGTTTGATACCTCAGAGCCGCGTAATCCCGCCAATGATTCAGTCGCGCCTGCGCTGCTTCCAGAATTTCCCAGGTAAAATTGCCCTCCGTCTGATAATGCTTGCTGAGAATCGCCAGCTTAAACGCCATCGGACTAAACCCTCGCGAAATAATATCTTCCAGCGTAATAATATTCCCCAGAGATTTACTCATTTTTCGGCCGTCAACTTTTATGTGATTATTATGTAGCCAAATCTGAGAAAACTGTTTTCCAGTCAGACTTTCGCTCTGGGCAATTTCATTCGTGTGATGAACCGGAATATGGTCAATTCCGCCTGCGTGGATATCGATGGAATCCCCAAGTGTTTCACGAGCAATTGTCGAACATTCCAGGTGCCAGCCAGGAAAACCGATTCCCCACGGACTGTCCCATTCCATATCGCGCTTGGCGTCTTTTGGCGAAAACTTCCATACGGCGAAGTCAGTAATATTGCGCTTTCCCTCAACGCTCACTCTGGCGCCAGCTTCCAGACCCGCCACGTCTAGTCGCGCTAATTTCCCGTAATCCTTCAAAAGCGACGTATCAAAATATATGCCGTCGCCGTCGATTTTATATAAAAATCCTTTTTCGTCCAGCCCTTTTGCGAAGTCAATCTGCTGCTGAATATAATCCGTCGCCCGCACCAAATAGTCAGGTTTTATCAATTTCAACACGTCGTAAGCCTCGTGATTGGCTATGGAAATATATCTTTCCGCCACATCCCAGGCAGTCTTCCCTTCACGGCGGGCACCTTTTTCCATTTTGTCCTCGCCGTTATCGTCATCACTTGTCAAATGACCAACGTCGGTGATATTTTGCGTTCGAACAACGGGAATATCTTGCCAGCGTAACAATCGCACCAACACATCCCAGTAAATATAGCCAACCCAGTTGCCGATATGTGGTTGCGAATAAACCGTTAGACCACAGGTGTAAAATTTGACCGTTTCTCCATCAAGTGGTTTCAGTTCATCTTTTCGTCTAGTGAGCGTGTTATAGAGTTTTATCATTAGTTCTATTGTACGGCACTCTGGCTGGTTTTCAAAATTGACATAAAAAACAGCCCCAGTTGGGACTTAATAATTTTCAAGTAATAGCGCAAGCAGCCTTTATAAAAAAGAACAACTTGTCGCTATTGTGTGTGCTAGTAGATAGCCCTCAGTTGGCGTTTTTTGCCATCCTTAGGAGGTTGTCTGTGAGTAGCATCTCATGGTTGATGCTATCAAGCACATAGCACGATATAGGATTAGTGTACACAACGAGAAGAAGAGGGACTATGCTGAAGCGGCGTGCCTCTTTCGCTAGCTTAATCTCAGCGTTGGCAATGAGCGGAGGAAGGTCCACATTGAGGGCTTCACCTAACCTATCTGCTGCTGCAAACAAGCTACTCGGGGAAGCCCACTTCTGTAACTCTGGACAGTGCCGATAGGCTGCAATAGTGAAAGCATATTGATCAATGCGATCCAATATACCTCGCAAGTCCTCTAGTCCGGCCTGACCGTAGGCGTTCCTAAATTCTTTGATTAACTCCTCCCGGTCACGACAAATGGCCTCAAATAGCTTCCAATCGAGTTTACTCACTTGGACCGTAACAGGCCTAAGGACCGGATCCTCGAGTGGGCTGTCGAAAATCAGGATCTCTCCACTGCACTTACACGTTTGAGCATCGATGAGTTCCATCGTTTTACCTCTCTTCTCATCCCCATAATGTGGCTAAGTGTTGTTCTTTAACACAGGACGAGATTCCATTCCTCTTTATATTTTCTCCTCAAAAAAGGAATAAAACCTCATCCCGTGCTAGGCTGCTTGTCAAGGTTCGCTTTCGGACAAGGATTTACTCGTCAACAAAAGCTGTATTCATTTATATCACTAATAGTTCAAAATGTCAATAGATTTTGTCAAAAATGTGGTATAATATTTTTTCTCAACTCTGTTACGGCTGTAAAAGATTTTTCTACTATTTGTAAGAATCGCTAAATAAATTACTAATCCAGCCTCTGCTTCGCCGCCAGATCAGACCTCATACTTGACGAAATAAGATATTTAATATGTAATAAGAAGTATGAGAGAAATAATGCAGGCGCCTCAGCCAATACTCAGCTACGATAAGCCCATTGAGCTAGACTATTTGGAGTGTATGAAAGATAGGTTGATAGGTGCTTTAGAGGAGCCTGAGATAATTGATACGCTGGGGGCTCTAGCCTTAGGGTTATGTGATACGGCTCAAATGTTGGAGCCTATGGAATATGTTGAAGGCGAAGAGTTGGGCGATAGTCATCCTGATTTAGACTGGACAGATAAAAATATAATACCGCTTATCTGTAGTAATAAGTTTGTTGTTTCTGGAAGGCAGATATCTCCTATGCCAGTGCAGAAAGATAGAATAGAAAAAACTCTTGTCGGAGACATGCGTGTTTTTTTAGATGATATGTATCGTTATTTAGAGGAGGATTACCCGCCCACAAAAATAGAAAGAACAGATGCTGGTGTTGACGGTTTTTGTTATACTAGTATTTGCAAAATGGAAGACGCCTGGACAGGTTTTTATGTGCGTCTTCGCCCTGTTATTAGTGTGGTTCAGAGTGGACTGATATGTGTTGATACTGCCACGTTGGGTCACGAAACGTCTCATGCGTATGATCGTATTGTTAATCCAGTTTCGGAAATAAACCCTACTGAATCCAATCAAATAAAACTTCGTTCTGAATTGCAAGCTTATGCCGTGGGTAAAGTGATTCAGGATTATCTTGCATATAATGATGGAATAGAATTTAGTCACCCTGATGTGCAAGATCGAGTAGAAGAGGTACGAAGAAAAGTTAACGGTCCTCTACGGTCTGAGGGCGCATTTGATGTGAATTATGATTTGATAGAGCAACTAGATAGAGCAGGCCTGAGAGGTATATATTGATAGCGTAGTGGGTCAATATTCTGTTTGCAGAGCCTGATCCGTCGCTGTAACTAATTCCCTTACGATTTCGTCATAGTTTTCATATACACGGAATCCTGCCGCATATGGATGACCGCCACCACCGAAGTAGCCAGCCACGGTGTCGGCAATTGGTAGATTACCCCTTAAGCGCGCAGTCAATTTGCCGTCAGGGTAAGTTTTAATAACACAGCTAAGCGCCACGCCTTCAACCAGTCTCAATTCATCACCAATCAACGCACCAGGATTATAAGCGTCGCTGTAGGCTTGGATTTCCTCAAATGGCACATGTACTAACGCCAATTGTCCGTCTAATAAATATTCGATTCGCTCGATCAATTTTCCCTTGTATGCCAAAATTTCTGGCGATTTTTTCATAAATTCGCGTCGTCGTTCTTCAATTTCCGCATTGGATGCGCCCAGTTCTGTAAGTTCTCCCGCCGTATGAAAAGTCTGAGCCGTAGTGTTTGGCGTAGTAAGCCCCAGGCTATCACTCATAATAGCTATCAACAAATCTTCAGCCGCCTGAGGATTTATCTTCCAGTCGGAATGCTTGAACAGTTTATATAGTAATTCCCCGGTCGCCACGACGGTTTCTGATAACATAATATGATCAAAGCTAAGTGTCGATTCAGCTGTGTGGTGGTCAATAACTAGAGTTGGGTGCGTTTCTAAGAAATGTCGTGCGCCGGGAGTTTCTAATACCTTACTTAGCAGCACGTCCGCGCTTGTGTCAACAATTATTGCGGCGTCGGCTTGAAACGGAAAGTCGTTCTGCACCCGATCCCAACCGCGAATATAATGAAGATATTTCGGTATATCTACTGGACAATATAAAGTAACAGTCTTACCTAGGTCGCTTAAGACTTCTTCCAGCGCCAAGCTTGAACCCAGGCTATCGCCGTCGGGATTTTCGGCTTGAATAATAACTATATTGTTTGCGGATTGAATAAATTGTTTAGCTGTATCTAGCATATTATTTATTATAACAAATGATTTTTACCCTAATATAATATATATTGTTTTTAATTACATAAGTGGTATAATATGTGATGGACTATTAAAAATACTGCGCAATCGAAAAAAACATAAACATTTTTATAAATTATTATTGACAAAATATAAAGATTGTGCTAGTATGAGGACATAAAGCCTGAAGATAGGGCTGGAAAGAGGAGTTTTTATGAACAAATTTAAGAAAATCGGCATCGCTATCTCTCTGGGATTCGCTATGCTCGGTGGAATCTGGTTGGCATCACCTTCACAGGCTGCCGGCTGTAACAAATTTAACGTTGTATACTGTGGTACACATTCTATGTCAGAATTACAAACAGCATACAGCCGTACAGAAATTAAAGAACTATATAAAGAATGGTACATTACCAGCACTATGATCCAAGGTGGATCAAACATGCGTGAGGGTGTAGTTGACGCAAACGGTAACATTACTGTTGACGGTCGTGTCGTGGCTACAAACTCTATAACTGTACAGTCTAAGGCTGGTACTCGTCAGCCTCAGCCACAACGTAGCTACAAGACTTCAAACGGATACACTTACTACCAATATCCAACTGGTCAAAGCTTCGTTGACGGCCCTAAGAGCTACAGTATGTATGCATGGTTTGACAACGACGGTAAGTTCATCACTGGTGTGATTAAAGACTGTGGTAACCCAGTTTGGGGTACTCCAACAACACCTCCTGCAAAACCTGCATTAACATGTGACGCATTGCAAGTTCTAAAGATTGAAGACAACACTTACAAGTTTGTTGTAAACGCAACTGCTAAGAACGGTGCAAGCATTACCAGCTACACATACAACTTTGGTGACGGTACAACTAAGACTATCAACTCATCTACAATTGAGCACACTTACACAAAGTACGGCAGCTTCAAGGTTACTGTAATCGTAAATGGTAAAGAAAACGGCGAAGTCAAGAAACAAAGTCCAAACTGTGAAAAGACTATCGTAATCGAACCTGAAACAAAACTTCAAGTTTGTGACCTTAAGACTAAGAAATATGTAGAGATTAAGAAGTCAGAATTTGATAAAAGTAAGTACTCAACAAATCCAAATGACTGTAAAGAAGCACCTGCTAAGATCACAATCTGTGTAATCGATAAAAAAGAGCTTCGTGAAATCAAGAAGGAAGAATACAACGAGTCAAAGCATACAACTGACTTGAGCAAGTGTAAGGAAGTTCCTACTACACCTACTACCCCTACACCAAACACTCCTTCAACACCAACACCTAGCCCAGAATTGCCAAAGACTG
>CAUTOA010000010.1:0-10727 GCA_963540205.1 uncultured Candidatus Saccharibacteria bacterium | reverse complement strand
CGTTGTTTGTCGTTATCGTCTTGATCGGCAGCGGACGCAGCATCTCTAATTTACAGCGTTGGCGAGAAGATCATAAGAGGTTTTTGCAATTCGCCAGCGGTGGTAGCTTATTGATTTTAGCAGCATTCCTATTCGTCGACCGCGTTATTGGCGTTATTAGCTATGGAGGCAACCTATGGTAAAGCCAGGTCAAATTGACGTCATCAAACAAGGAAAACGGCCGCCAGAGGAATTCAGTCCAGACAAGCTCCACAATTCCATAATTGCCACCTGCCTAAGCGTTCGTACGCCAGAGGGTCAAGCTCAAGACATCGCAAAAACCGTCACTTTGGGCGTTATGAATTGGTGCGAAACTCACCCAGAAATAACCTCCGCCGATATCCGCCGCCAAGCACAACGCATTATGAAAACTCTGCATCCTGACGCGGCTTATTTATATAAAAATTACAAAACCATAATTTAGGAGATTTGATGTCGCAAAAACCAACTTTTGACTATGACTATATCGTAATTGGTAGTGGCGCCGGCGGTTCTCCCGCAGCCAGTATATTAGCAAGTGCCGGAAAAAAAGTTGCTGTTGTAGAAAAATCAACATTCGGCGGGGAATCACCAAACTGGGGAGATGTACCAACTGGATTCTTAACTCACGCTCTTAACGTTTATCAAACAGCCAAAGATGCCGCTAAATTTGGACTGCGCACCAACTCGGTTGGGTATAATTACCCTTCTCTACTCTCCTGGAAAGACAAAGTTGTAAAGAGAACTGGAGCTGGCGGCAATCGCTATTATTACGAAAAGCAAGGCATTAGTGTTTTTGCTGGCAATGCGCATTTCTTGAGTCCGAATGAAATAGCCATCAATCGCAGACACTTGTCCGCTCGTAAATTTCTTATTGCAACTGGATCTGATTGGCGAATTCCAGAAATACCTGGGTTAAATGCCGTTTCTTATCACACTCCAAAAACTATTTTTAGCTTGAAGCGCCCGCCAAAAATCATGTTCATTGTTGGCGCGGGAGCTACGGCACTAGAATTGGCGCACATCTTCTCCACGCTGGGAACAAAAGTTTACGTAGCAGAGAAATCGTCCAGAATATTATCAACATTCGACCCAGAAGTCAGTGCTTTGGTTACGAATGACGCAAAAAATCGCAATATTTCAATCTTAGCTCGCACTAAGATTATCGCTATACAAAAATCGTCTATACAAAAGCGCGTCACTTTCCTGCAAGGGCGAATAGAAAAATCTGTGCGCGTTGATGAGATTCTAATTGCTGACCAACAATTGCCTGCGACAGATTTAGGTTTAGAAAACGCCGGCGTAAAATATACCGAAAATGGTATTTTGGTTAATTCTTACCTGCAAACTTCCGCTCGACATATTTTTGCCGCAGGAAATGTAACAGATGTCGATATCCAAACTCACACAGCTTTAGCGCAAAGTCGTATTGCGGTCCATAATTTGCTACATAATAATAAGATTAAGTTCAATGATTCCCCACGCCTACAAGTCGCATTCACTCAGCCAGAAATAGCTCAAATTGGAATGAATGAATACGATTGTAAGGCGAAAGGAATAAGCGCAAAAATAGCAATTGTTCCGCTCACCACTACCGTACGCAGCAATATTACCGACCAGCGAATAGGTTTTGTGAAATTAATCGTTGACAAGAAGCGAGTTATTATCGGTGGGACAATTGTCGGGCCACACGCTAGCGATATGGCAGCCGAGTTAGCCCTGGCCGCTCGACATAAAATTACCAGCGAAGAACTGGCATCCACGCCGCATTGTTTTACTTCTTGGTCAGAAGCCGTGCGAATTGCCGCCGGAAAACTTCTATAATTACCTCTGATGCGCTATAATAAGTCTCACGGGGGCGTAGCTCAGGGGTTAGAGCAGTCGGCTCATAACCGATTGGTCGCTGGTTCGATCCCAGCCGCCCCCACCACAGTCTGAACTTGATAATCATAAGATGAATATTTTTACCATTCCTGCTACAATATTATGTAGTAGATATTAAATTTGCAAAATGAACAAATTAAAACTCAAACAATTAATTTACAGAATACAGCACGACTATTTGACACTAAATAATGTCGTTATTGCTGCTGCGATTTTAATTGCTATGAGTTGGGCTTGGGGCTCTATTGAATCAATGCAAAAAAACTACGAATTGCAACGCTCTATCGACAACAAACGCCAGCAAGTGGAAATAGAAAAATTGCAAGTCGCCTTGCTGGAATATGAATCGAAATATTATCAAAGCGAAGAATATCAAGAATTGACTATTAGACAACGCACGGGAAAAGGTCTACCTGGCGAAAAACAGCTCATCACCCAATCTTTCGAAAGCGCCACGCCCACCCAAAAACTTTCGTCGAGCGCGAAGCGAACGGATAGCAACTTCCAGCAATGGATGAACTTTCTATTTGGTGGTAATAGTCATAAACACTAAAGTATTGCAATTATTACGCCAAACTGATATTATAACTAGGTATCGCGGGGTAGAGCAGCCTGGTAGCTCGTTTGGCTCATAACCAAAAGGTCGTAGGTTCAAATCCTACCCCCGCCACCAAGAAAAATCCCTCTTCATTCAGAAGGGGGCTTTTTCTTTAGTATCTGCTATCATCGTTGGCGTAACGCTTACCCCTATTACCAATTCTCACGTGCGAGCACCTCTCTCCAGGATTGATATTCCTACAACAGTCACCACAGAAGAAACCTTTTACAGCCTTATCACCAATCCCTCTAGTAGATCTCAGATTCTTCATAAGTTGCTTTATAATACGCGGGTCTTCAACTGGTAACCCCATCGATCTTCTAGCGTCATCGTAAGAACATCCAGTAGTGTCAACAATATAATCGAGCCTGGCTTCCTGTTCAGGAGTTAACTCATAATTCATATTAGCCTCAACTGACGGACCTTCTTTTTGTGTCATAAGCACATTATACCACAATATCCATAAATAATCAACCCCACAAAAAACTCCCCTGCTTTTTACAGAGGAGTTGTGGCACCTGTTTGTTTGGTTCTACTATATCACCAAACATGCTTATGGTGCAAGCAAAGGACTATTTTTTCTTAGAAATTGTCAAAAAGCCGTTGCGTGGGTTTTCTTTCACAATACGATCTTCTGGTAGATCACACGGTGTACCCTTTTCATTCTTCTCAACCTTAGCAAAGAAGTAAATAGTTTGAGTCTTGCCGCCGCGCAAAGTTACGTCAGTCTTATGCAAGTAATATGTGATGCCCTTTGAGTTGGTATGTTTATAAGCCATTTGGTTATATACCTCCTATTAATGATATACCTATATAGATTACTATCTCTATATCACCCCTGTCAAGCTAAAAAAGCTTATTTCGTCGCCTAAGCATCAACTTTAACATCCCCAGAACAACCAACCTCATCACGATAATCATAGCAATGAATATCGTCACTAGCAAAGACCACCCCGCATAATCAGCTGACCATATCGGCGAGACGAAAGTGTGATAATACGGCTCGGTTGAAGGTGCTTCAAACTGCAAGTTAGTGGCTTTCGCGGCAGGATATTTCGCCCACTCCTCATTAATACAATTGATGTACCTCGGATCCGCCTGTGTCGTAAATCGGCCGTAACCGCCCTGCTGTGCCCTGGCGTCACAGACAGCCCTAACCTTCGACACAGTGTCATTGTTAGACTGATTTTTTATCTCTTCTTCAAACTCTTTCAGTTTCCGGTCATACATTTGTTTATACGTATGATCCAGCGCAATCTTCCCCGGATCTGCGTTCATGTGCGTAGATACATAACGCTGCAAATCGTATAATCGCTGCTGAAGATTGACTATATCTCCAGCCTTATCTGCGTTCTCTACAGATTCTCGTCGCTCAACCATACCAACATTATTCAGCCTCAAAAAAGTTGCCGAAATAAAACCAGACATAATCAATAAAATAACCAACTGCCAAGTCTTAATCTGACTGAGCCGCTTAATTCTGAACTTGGTTTTCTTCTTATCTATAGCCATCCCACCACCTTCTCTATGATTTTAGTATAGCAAATTATCCCAATGGCGTGAATATTACTACCGCTACGGTGGTATAATATTTGTATGCGAATTTATTTTTCAGGAATTGGCGGCGTTGGTATCGGACCGCTGAGTAGAATTGCTTTAGAGGCTGGATATGACGTTTGCGGCTCCGACAGATCACCAAGTCTAATCACAAACGAATTAGAGTCAGCTGGAATTCCTATTTCTTTTGATCAATCTGGCGCGTTCTTGCAATCAGAGCACGATAAATCACCATTTGACTGGTTTATTTACACCGCTGCTTTGCCAGAAAATCACCCAGAATTAGTCTTGGCGCGAAAATTAGGCATAAAAACCAGCAAGCGCGACGAGTTATTGGCGCAAATAATCGCCGATAAAAAACTGAAACTTATCGCGGTCGCTGGTACCCACGGGAAAACCACAACAACGAGTATGCTAGTCTGGGCAATGGAGCAATTGCAAATTCCTGTTAGTTATTCTGTAGGCTCGACTTTAAGCTTTGGACCAAGCGGAACGTTTGATAAAAATAGCCAATTTTTCGTATACGAGTGTGATGAATTTGACCGCAACTTTTTGCATTTTTTTCCAGAAATTAGCCTTATCACATCTGTTGATTACGACCATCCAGACACATATCCAACAAAAGATTCTTACTTAGACGCCTTCCGTGAATTCGGTGAAAAATCTAAAAAAGTTATCGCGTGGCAAGAAAATTCTGCCATATTTGATGAAAAAAATCTAACAATCTTGTACGATTCCAATAAAAACATCACTCTACCCGGCGAGCATAACCGAAAGAACGCTACTTTGGTGATCGAAGCCTTGAAAAATATCGGGATAGACGCGGAGGAGTCAGAAACATACCAAGCAATAAACTCCTTCCCCGGCTCAGGACGACGTTTTGAAAAGCTCGCCGAAAATCTATACTCTGACTACGGACATCACCCGGTTGAAATTCAAGCGACATTACAGATGGCTAAAGAACTGTCAAACGATGTAGTCCTGGTTTATCAGCCACACCAAAACGTTCGCCAACACGAGATAATTGGTCAATACACTGACAGTATTTTCCATGATGCCAATGAAATTTACTGGCTGCCAACTTATTTAACTAGGGAAAATCCAGATTTGCCAACTTTAACGCCGCAACAACTTGCCAAAAATATCGACAAAGAAAAAATTCATTTCGCTGAATTAGATGACAGTTTATGGCAAGAAATAACCGCGGCAAGGAACTCTGGAAAGCTCGTCCTGTGTATGGGTGCTGGCACAATCGACGGATGGATTCGCGAGCAATTAGCTAAAAATTAGCGATCATCGCCGCTGCCGTGAATCTTCCCCCGACTCTGGCGACTGAGCAGTTTATCATTATTTCTGCGAGCCACTTCTTCCAAGCTACAACCAAGCAAATGCGCTATAGAATTGACATACCAAAGCACGTCACCGAGCTCTTTTATTATTGCGTCGCAGTCATTCTCCGAAATCTCGCCATTTTTATCACGTAAAATTTTCTTAAACTTCTCCATAACTTCGCCAGATTCGCCACTTAATCCCAATATCTGTGCCATCAATCTCGCGTCAACGTCGCCATATTTATGAGAATCTTTATCTGTTAAGGTAGAAATTGCTTTAGTTGAATAATCGTTAAATTGCATAATATTCCTTTCGTTTATTAGCGCGTAACTCTTGCGAAATTAATAGTTTTTCCTTCGCCAATCCACCTTTGTTCATAGGTCGTCATTATTTTATACTCGTCACTTAGCGTGGATTTGTGAAGATCAAAGCTCAATTCTTTAATTTGCCATTTCTCTGACACTAATTGCTCCAAACTCCAGCAGAAAAAATTGTGGTCGTCGTGTTTAATCAATAAAGATCCGTCCGATTTTAGCAATGAAGAATACTTCTTCAAAAAATTAGGATGAGTCAAGCGGCGCCCAGCGCTATGCTTCCTCGGAAACGGATCAGGAAATGTTACCCAAATTTGCTCCAAAGAATTCTGCTCCACTAATTGGTCTATTTGGTCAGCCCGCGCTCGAACAAAAAACACATTCTCCAGCCCTTTTTCCTCAGCAATTTTCGCGCCCTTCTGCAACCGGTCACCTTTCACATCAATTGCTAAAAACGTCTTTTCAGGATGACGCAGTGCAAGCTCCACGCTGAATAGTCCAGTTCCAGCACCGATTTCCAGACAATCGACTTCCCGCTCCGCCCACTCGTCAAATTCAAAACATAGAGGTGAATTGTGGAATAAAGCGAATTTATACTTCTTACGTTTTCTGGTGATAATAAATTGATTCGGATCGACAAAACTCATATTTTCTATTATACTAAATCAATAATGGATAAGCTTATAAAACAGTTCTTAGATTCTTCTACGTTAGGTCAATGGCTGCATGGCAACAACCTTGGCTGGCTAATTAGTGAGCGCATTATCGACACAGTCAGCATTATTATCGGCTCTGTTTTTGTTTATTTTCTGGGGAAATATTTATTATCTTGGACTATCCATTATTCTATACGCTCCACCGCTAAACATCGTTCCTGGCACCGTAAAGATATAGAGAAGCGCGAAAAAACTCTCGTCCAATTAACCCGCAGTTTCTGGCAAATTATTATAATTTTCTACGTTGCCGCAATTGTCGCCAATAAGCTATTCCTATTTGATTTATCACCGCTATTCGCTAGTGCTGGTATAATCGGTGTGGCATTAGGATTTGGCGCTCAATCGCTCGTTAAAGACTTCTTGTCTGGTATTTTCATCATCGCCGAAAATCAATATCGTGTTGGCGATGTTGTTGATGTAATGGGAGCTGCTGGAACCGTCGAAAGAGTTGGCACTCGTACTACTGTTATACGAGATTCTGAGGGTAACGTTCATTATGTTCCAAATGGCACAATTCAGCACGTTATCAATAAAACTATGGGCTATAGTATGTCGCGCTTCAGCATTTATATCGACCCAAGTTCTGACATTTCTGCAGTTACAGACATCATTAACGCTACTGGTCAAGAATTGGCTAAAGAAAAGGCTTGGCAAAAGAAAATTATCGATCCGCCTAAATTCGTTTCCGTTGGTGATATTACTGGACGAGGAACAGAATTGATCATTGCCGGAAAAACTCAGCCATCCGATCAGTGGTCTGTTACCTCTGAAATGCGACATCGATTGCTGCAAAACTTTGATCGCGAAGGGGTTCTTCTGGCGACCCTGCCGACCCCAACCTCAATGACCAGAAGATAAAGATTAATTATTAGACAAACCCAATTCTTTATCGCTCAACACATCATTAGAAAATGCTTTGATTTTATTCACGCTCTCTACTTCTTTATCATAAATTCCCAAAAATTCCTTCAATGTATCCTTATTTACTGTGCCTTGCGCGTCAAATTCGTGACTTTTTTCATTCGCATCCTTGCTAATTTGATTGCGGCGAGAAGCGTATTCTGGGCGACTCAAATCCAATCGATAGGCGTCAGTCTTGTAATACATAAACATCGCAATCGATACTAGTAAAACCGAAACTGCAATAGTCAGCCCAATAAACGTAGCGAATTTATAACTACGAAATAATTCCTTAGCTCTATTCATTAGAACCTCCAGACAGTGAATTTTTAATAGACTGCACTTCTTCTTTATATCTCACCAACAATTCATCCAAGATCTTCACGTCCTCAGAAAGTTTATTACGAGCCTCGCGAGCGACGGTCAATTTTTGATAATAGTCCGCCACATTATTAGAGCAATTTGCGCGCTGAAGATCGGTCATCGCGGTGTCGTAATCGTTGTAATTGCTATTAAACTTAAGTCTCGTCGACTCGAATTCATTAGTAATATTCACCAACTTTGAACTGTCCAGCTTATTGATTGCCAATCGACCGTTCAGCCTGGCCATAAGTTTGGTAGAAATAGAATTATATCTCTGTCCAACATTAACTCTAGTTAGAGCGTCATTGGTGTGGATGTTTTTAATAGCAACTCTTACGGAACTACAATTTCGTTCAAGTGTTTTTATAATCTCAGAATCAGCCGTAGCATCGACAGACTGAGCCTCAACTGCCCGTGGCGTCACTAACAAACTAGAAGCAATCAAAAAAGACGCGAGATAGAAAGTAACTTTTTTCATCACTTATATTATCTCACGTCTTCTTGAATAGAGTCAAATATTACTTGAAACGTTTTTCGACGTTACCCTTAACGTCTTTTGCGGTTTCTGCTACAGCATCTCCAACTTTCTGAGAACCAGCTTTTAACGAGCTTAAGCTGTCTTTTGCTGCGGCCGTCGCTTTGCAAGCCACTTTTTCGGTGTCGGCTTTCATTTTTACAGCTTTATCTTTCAAGTCTTTCCTTGTTTCCTTACCACTCTTTGGTGCAGTTAAAATTCCAGCTGTAAAACCTGCTGCTACCGCTCCGATAATTGCTAAAACTTTTCTCATATATTTACTCCTTTTTTAATTATTTTTTACGAAATAAACCTGATATTTCACTAAAAACTTTTGTTGGCGACAACCACTCAGTCGCACTAGCTACGTTAGTTGTAATTTTACTAACGCTTTTCATGACCGTATTAAGTCTTACCAACAAGGCGATGACCACTGCCAGTAGCGTTACGATAATAACCGACAACAATCCTACGATGATTGATAATAAAACGATGGCTGTTTGGATATCTTCCACGCTTTACCTTTCTGCAAAAGTTTATATTTGTTATGTTTATTTTAGCATGCTTGTTAAATTGTTTGTATTAGATAATCTAACTATTTCACTATAGCATAAGCTTATTAAATTGTCAATGGGGATGTCTACTAATCGTTAATAATATGATAAACTGGTATGGTTATGCGAGATTTTTCCAAACGATACATACCGGAATTTGTTTATGGCGCGGTTGACGGCACGGTAACAACATTTGCAGTCGTGGCGGCTTCAGCTGGAGCTGGAATATCCAGTTCGGTCATTCTTATATTAGGAATTGCTAATTTAATAGCCGACGGATTCTCGATGGGTTCTAGCGCATATTTGGCAGCCAGCGCTGAACATGAAGAATCTGTGCGCGACAGCCAAAAACGCTCATCTCCAAAGATTATAGGCGCAGTAACATTCTTGGCTTTCGTGGTGGTTGGTAGCGTACCAGTATTGCCATATTTGATTGACGTAATTGCAAACTTAAAAGCACCAAACGCGGTATTATTCTATGTTAGCTCGGCGCTAACTGCGGCAACGTTCTTAGCAATCGGCTTCATCAAAGGTAAAGTCAGCAAACAATCACCTTGGCAATCTGCAGGCATCACACTGCTCCTTGGAGCAATTGCGGCTGGACTAGCCTACTTTGCGGGCGACATTTTGTCGGCGTGGCTTGGTATTAGGATTTAGATTTTCTGCGATAAAATTTATTATTTTATCTATATTGCACGCAGCCTTTTCGCTTACCACACCACCATTCAAATAGACACGCCTATTAATTTCCAACATCACCGACTGTATCTTTGGATTTTCATCGTGATAAAATTCCATCGGAACCAGCGCCCCAGAATACGGATAATTTAACTCACAACTATATCCCATTTTTTCAATATATGTTTTTAATTTTGATGCGCTATCTTTACTGAACCATTTTTCATCATAGCCAAGGCAAATATCTGGTAAATTCTCCGTCCAGCCAAACAATCTTCGCACCAATTCATCGCTATAACTATGAATATCAATAATCACACACGATCCATATTGATCAATAATTTCCCTACTCAATGTGTTTAGTTGTTTGTGATGTAAGTCGTATGATTTGCCTAAAATTTCTTCGCGGCGGGATGATTCTATCTTGCGATATTGCATACCGTCAGATAAATGCGTATAAGTCGCCCCCATACCCAGCTTAGCCATCGACTCAGCTTCGTCATCACGAAACCTTTCAACGTCACAATATAGCCGCGAATATTTGGCTATAATTTTATGACTATCTATATTCTTAACGAGCTCATCAACTTTATAATCAGCAATGAAACGCAATTCTCTCTCGACAATCTCTTTATCTACCGTAATATCACGCCAAAAATCAGGCGGCAAGCACAACGAGGCATGAGGAATGTGAAGAATAATATTGTCCATCATCCTACAAACGCCTCCCGTAAACTCAATAATCTAAATCTCACAAACCCAATTCGCGCAACTGAGCAGGATCGACAACTGATGGTGAATTCATCATCACATCCACGCCAGAGCCATTCTTTGGAAATGCCAGAGTCTCGCGGACGTTTTGCTCATCGGTCAATTCCATCAAAATACGATCAACTCCAAAAGCACATCCTGCGTGAGGCGGAGCACCGTATTTGAAAGCGCCTAACATAGCACCAAACTTTTCTTCAACATAAGACTCGCTGAAGCCCAGCAACCCGAACACTTTATATAACACAGCTGGATTATGATTGCGAACACCGCCAGAGCAAATCTCATAACCGTTCATCACCATATCAAACTGATCAGCAACAATGGATAATTTTTCGGCGTCAGTTTCAGCAGACTCCAGAGCTTGCAATCCACCCTTTGGCATACTGAACGGATTATGTCCAAAGTCAAGCTTCTTACTACGCTCATCCCATTCGTAAAACGGAAAATCAATAATCCAAGCAAACGCCGCGACCGATGGGTCTTTAAGATTAAAGTGCGAGGCAAATTCATTACGCAAGCGCCCCAATA
>CAUTOA010000009.1:0-10903 GCA_963540205.1 uncultured Candidatus Saccharibacteria bacterium | reverse complement strand
AATTGCTAAAAGTTTGGGCAAAGATTTGAAGGTCGAAGATATGTCGTTTGATGGGTTGCTGCCGGCGCTGGATAGTGGGCAGATTGATATGGTGGCGGCTGGAATGACGGTGACGCCTGAGCGAGAGAAAAATGCTCTGTTTTCAGATTCGTATTATTCGGCGTCACAGAGAATAATTGTTAAAAAGGGTAGTCCGATTCGTAATAAATATCAATTGCCGGGGCGAAAAATTGGCGTGCAATTAGGTACCACGGGTGACACTTTGGCGTCTAAGATTGCTGGAGCATCAGTCACGCAATTCCAAACCGCGCCGAGTGTTTTGCAAGAATTAAGTTCGGGAAAAATTGAAGCAGTTATTCTGGACGACGCTCCCGCAAAGCAGTATTCGGCTGGATTTTCTGACTTAGAAATCTTACCTGGTGCGCTTAGCGATGAAAGTTATGCGATTGCTATTAAAAAGGACAATAAAGACCTCTTGGAAAAGGTCAATAAAGAAATTGCCAAGATGAAAAAAGATGGTCGCTATGAAAAGCTGATCCGCAAATATTTTGGCGAGGAGGCTAAATCGTGAATTTTTGGGAAGTGATTTTTGGCGGCGGTCGATGGCTATTTTTATGGCATGGATTAGAGGTGACGCTGGTTTTGACTGTGTTGTCGCTTATTTTAGGTTCGGCAATTGGTGTGCTTGTCGCCCTGATGCGCACGTCGAATTTACGACCATTTGGCAGGATGAAAACGAGCAGACTCGCGAACTTTAATCCGCTGGCTAGTCTGGGAAAAATTTATGTCGATATTATTCGCGGCACGCCACTTTTGGTTCAGCTATTGATTATGTATTACGTCGTTTTTGGGTCGTATCAATTTATGCCGAAGATTTTTGTGGCGGCGGTGGCGTTCGGGATAAATAGCGGTGCGTATATCGCTGAGATTATTCGTGGCGGAATTCAGAGTATTGACAAGGGGCAAATGGAAGCAGCCAGGTCTTTGGGCTTGAGTAATTGGCAGGCAATGCGACTAGTTATTTTACCGCAAGCAATGAGAAATTCGTTGCCGGCGTTGATTAGTGAATTTATCGCGCTACTAAAGGAAACTTCGGTTGTTGGTTGGATTGGTCTGAATGATATTATGCGTGGCGCGGACAATATTCGTTTTCAAACGGCGACAGCTTTTCAATCGCTATTTGCTGCTGCGGCGATGTACTTAATTTTGACGGCGATTTTTACGCGAGTAATGGCGCGAGTAGAAAGGAAACTGAAACATGACGATGATCAGCGTTAAAAACTTGAAAAAAACGTTCGGCACGAATCGAGTTCTTCGCGATATTGACGTGGAAATTGAAGATGGCGAGATTGTCGTGGTGGTTGGATCTAGTGGTTCTGGCAAGTCGACATTCTTGCGTTGTTTGAACTTGCTGGAGGAGCCGACTTCGGGCGAGATTATCGTCGATGGAGTGAAAATTACTGATCCACACGTGAACTTGAACGCGTTGCGTCAGAATATTGGCATGGTTTTTCAGCAATTTAATCTGTTCCCGAATTTGAGCGTGATTGAAAATATTAAATTAGCTCCGAAAAAGCTGCGTAAATTTTCAGATCAAAAAGCGACAAAATTGGCGCGAAGTTTATTGGACGATGTTGGACTATTAGACAAAGCGGATGCTTCGCCGAATAGTTTGTCTGGCGGTCAAAAACAGCGAGTGGCAATTGCGCGGGCGCTAGCGATGGAGCCGAAAATCATGCTTTTTGATGAGCCGACTTCAGCGCTAGACCCAGAGATGATTGGCGAAGTTTTGGACGTGATTAGAAAAGTCGCCAAAAAGGGAATGACGATGGTGATCGTGACACACGAGATGAAATTTGCCCGCGAAGTCGGCACGCGGATGATTTTTCTGGATAAGGGAGAAATAATCGAAAATGGCACGCCAGCCCAGGTAATGGATCACCCGAAAACCGAACGTGCCAAGAAATTCTTCGCCAAATAGTCTAAGCAGCCCAGCTATAATTCGCTTAGAACTGGAACTTCTGTCAATTTGTTAACCAGCTGGTCCAGGTCAACCTCTGTCAGATAATTTGGTAAAATTCGTGTCATTTTCGGATCGACAAAGCCGCACTTGGCCACTTCCTCGACGCCGTGCGATGCTTGCTCCAGGTTGATGTGCTGGTAATCTTGCCAGTTGGTGATGAGGAAGAAAAATTCCAATTGTTCATTCGGGCCGTGCGCTGATTGTTCGCCCGATTCGGCGAATTGCTGGATAAATAACAACTTGCCGATTTCTGGCTCAACACCTGTTTCTTCAATCATTTCTCGACGCAAGCCGTCCAGCAAGCTTTCGCCCATTTCCAAGCCGCCGCCCGGCGTACACCAAAAATTACGCCCTTTGCCGTTATTGGCGGTCAATTGTTGGCAGAAAATTTCGCCGTTTTCATTGATAATAATTCCGCGTACGTTTACTCTTCGTCGCATAAAACCTCCTTTGATTGCTAATAGCCAGAGGTTCAATTGGTCTGAACGTACGCCCAATAATTTCATGGTCGGGGTGACTGGATTTGAACCAGCGACCTCACCGTCCCGAACGGTGCGCGCTACCGAGCTGCGCCACACCCCGACGCTAAAAAACAGTATAAAACTAACAGATATTTTTGTCCAATTGTAATTATTAAAATGGAGTCGACTAGCCCTAAAATGATATAATATAAGGTGGACTTAGAACGTAAAGGACTATAAATGAAACATATTTTACGAATTTTTAGAGACTATTGGCTGCTGTTTATCATCTTGATTGGATTCACGTATGGCGTCGTGATGGCGAATTTGTGGCTACCGGATAAAATGTCGGAAATTGTCAATAACGGCATCATTAAACAAGATATGTCGGCGATTTGGAATAATGGCTTGATGATGATTTTGGTGACGGCGGCTGGTGGGTTTTGTTCAATTGTCGTGGGTTTTTTGGCGGCGCGAATTGCTACGGGAATGGCGCAAAAATTGCGATTGAAATTGTTTGAACGAATAGAAAGTTTTTCTTTGGCGGATTTTAACAAGTTTTCTACGGCGTCGCTGATTACGCGCTCAACGAATGACATCCAGCAGATTCAAACAACGTCAATAATGTTGCTTAGACTGACATTAATGGCACCGATTATGGCAATTGGCGGTCTGCAAAAAGCCATGAATAACGCGCCGGATCTGAGCTGGATTATCGCTTTGGCGGTGTTTATTTTACTCGTGGTGATCGCTACATTATTTACGATTGCCGTACCTAGGTTTAAGAAATTGCAGACTCTGGTGGATAAACTTAATTTGGTGGCGCGGGAAAATTTGGTTGGACTGAAAGTTATTCGTGCGTTTCATAACGAGAAGATTGAGCAGAAAAAATTCCAAGAAGCCAACACAGAATTAAATAAGATGAACTTATTTGTGAACCGTTTGATGATGTTGCTTGATCCGATTATGACTTTAGTGATGAACTTTTCGAGTGTGGCAATTGTGTGGTTTGGCGCGCATTTGATAAGTAGTGGCAATTTGCAAATTGGTAATATGATGGCGTTTTTGGAATACGCGATGCAGGTGATAATCTCGTTCTTGTTGCTGTCAATGGTGTTTATTATGGTGCCAAGAGCCGCCGTATCAGTGCGTCGAGTCGGAGAAGTTTTGGATACAATGCCGTCAATTACTGACCCGAAGTCGCCGAAAAAATTGCCAAAAGATGCCAAGGGAAAAATTGAATTTAAGGACGTTACGTTTACTTATCCTGACGCGGACTTGCCAGTGCTTTCGGATATTAATTTTGTAGCCGAACCTGGTCAGACAACGGCGTTTATCGGCAGTACTGGCTCGGGAAAATCAACGCTGATAAATTTGATTCCTCGTTTCTATGATGTTTCGGCGGGGCAGATTTTGCTTGATGGTGTGGATATTAGAAATCTTAAATTGGAAGATTTGTCTGGTCAAATTGGTTACGTGCCGCAAAAAGGTGTGTTGTTTAGCGGAACGGTTGCTAGTAATATCAAATACGGCAACGCTGAGGCTGATGATGAGTTGATCGAGAAGGCGGCCAAAATTGCCCAAGCGGAAGAATTTATTAGCGAGTTAAAAAATGGTTATAAAAGTGAAATCGCTCAGGGCGGCAGCAATGTTTCTGGTGGTCAGCGCCAGCGTTTGTCGATCGCGAGGGCTATTGCGGTTGAGCCGAATGTTTACATTTTTGACGATTCGTTTTCGGCGCTTGATTTTAAGACAGACGCGAAGTTGCGGGCTGCGCTTGCAAAGGAAACTAAGAATAAAACTGTGTTAATTGTCGGCCAGCTAATTAATACGATTATGAATGCTGATAAAATTATCGTGCTCAATGAGGGGAAAATTGTTGGTCAGGGAACGCATCAGGAATTGATGAAAGATTGCGAAGTTTATCAAGAAATTGCCGCTTCGCAGCTCTCGGAAGATGATTTGCAGAAAATGTCTATTGCTGCGAAAGGAGTGTTGTAATGTCTAGGCAAACCACGAAAAAGCGACAGCAAGTACGAATGGGCGGCCCAATGGGCGGAATGGGCACTGGCGAAAAGGCTAAAGATTTCAAGGGAACGGTCAAGAAGCTGATTAAATATTTGTCGGATTTTCGATGGCAAATGTTGATGGTGTTGGTTTTTGCAATTGGGAGCACGATTTTTGCGATTGCCAGCCCGAAGATTTTAGGCGGCGCGACGAATCAAATTGTTGATGATTATGCCAATATGAAAGCCTACGAGGCGATTACTAGTAAATTGCCAAAAGGCGTTTCTTTGCCAGCGGGAACTACTGGCGCGGACGTTTTGAACCGATTGCCGAATAAGTCGGAGATTGAAAAACAGATTCCATCCAGCCAGCTTGAGTCGATTAAAAAACTAGATCTTAGTCGGCGCCCAGAATTTCATTTTGACGCTATTTGGCGAATAATTATTTTGCTAGTCGGAATGTATGTGTTGAGTGCAATTTTTCGCTATATTCAAACGTGGATAATGACTCAGGTGACGCAAACCGTAACTTTCAGAATGCGACAACAATTGTCCGAAAAAATAAATCGCTTGCCACTGAGTTATTTCGATAAGCAAACTTACGGCGAAGTTCTTAGTCGCATAACTAATGACGTCGATACTATTAGCCAAACACTAAATCAGAGTTTGTCGCAAATTATAACTTCAACGGTTACGGTGTTGGGAATTTTGGTGATGATGTTTTCGATTAGCTGGCAGATGTCACTAGTTGCGCTGCTGGTGCTTCCGCTGGCAGGCGGTGTGATTACGCTGATCGCAAAGAGCTCACAGAAACAATTTTTACGCCAGCAGACGCAGCTTGGCGAACTTAATGGACACATTGAAGAAATGTATGGCGGTCATCAAGTGATGCGCGTCTTTAATGGTCAGAAAAAATCGATTGCTAAGTTTTCTAAGATCAATAATCGGCTTCAGGAGAGCGCTTGGAAGGCTCAGTTCTTTTCTGGCTTGATTCACCCGATTATAAATTTTATCAGCAATATTGGCTACGTTGCTATGACAATTTTGGGCGGTTGGCTGGCGATTAATGGTCGGCTGAAAATCGGCGATATTCAGGCGTTTATTCAATACGTCGATCAGTTCAATCAGCCGCTGGTTCAGGTTGCTAATATCGCTAATATTTTGCAATCGACAGCTGCTGCCGCCGAGCGAGTGTTCGAGTTTTTGGACGAGCCAGAAGAAGCGGTTGAATCGAATAACTTGGTGAAATTGTCCAACGTAAAAGGCGAAGTTGAATTTGATAATGTTGTCTTTGGATATAAGCCAGACCAGACTATCATCAAAGGTTTGTCGGCGCACATTAAGCCAGGTCAGCGCGTGGCGATTGTCGGTCCGACTGGCGCTGGAAAAACGACGCTGGTTAACTTGCTGATGCGATTTTATGAGATTAATAGCGGTTCGATTAAGATTGATGGTGTGGATATTCGTAAAATGAAACGGAGCGATGTGCGTCAAATGTTTGGTATGGTGCTGCAGGATACGTGGCTGTTTAATGGCACGATTCGTCAGAATTTGATGTATGGCAATCCAAAAGCTACCGAGGAAGAAATGATAAAAACCGCCGAGGAAGCGCATGTTGATCATTTTGTGAGGTCGCTGCCGGGTGGATATGATATGGTTCTTGGTGAGGAGGCTGCTAACATTTCCCAGGGAGAAAAGCAGCTGCTGACAATTGCCAGGGCGATGCTAGAAAAAGCGCCAATGCTGATTCTGGATGAAGCGACAAGCTCGGTTGATACGCGCACCGAAGTCCTTATCCAAAAAGCTATGGAGAAGTTGATGCAGGGAAAAACTAGTTTTGTTATTGCGCACCGTTTGAGTACTATTCGTGACGCTGATTTGATTTTGGTGGTTAAGGACGGGAATATCATTGAGCAGGGCAATCACGAAGCTCTGCTGAAGCAAAACGGTTTTTACGCCGAGCTTTACAATAGTCAGTTTGCTGAGTGATTAATAATAAGCAAGACGAGGTGAAATATGATTCATAATTAACGTACTTCATATCTTACATCCTCAATAATTTTTCCATTATCATCTAAATAGCAGATACCCTGAACCTCTAAACGCTGCTTCGCATAATTGCCATTATTGTGATAAAGTTTTTCACCCAGGACTGACCATATGATAGTCAGTTCTTTTCTCTCAAGTTCTTTTATAAATTTATTTTTGTTTACTAATAAAGAATCTGAACTTAAGTATTTATCTAAATCGGGATTAAACATGCATATGTTTTTGTCTTTTGATTTATATATTCCTAAGTTATCAGTATCTTGTATGCTTAATAACTTTCTTATGGCTAAATTTGGACTATAAATTCTAATGCCTGTATTTCTAAGAGCTCGGTCTTCTTCAAAGCTACTGCCAGAATATTGAATAACAGGTTGTATAACTTTGAAGGGTGCTTGTTCGTCGGGAGTTATCCATCCATCGCCTGGCTTATAGATTGCTATAGTATCTTGATATGCAGAACTATTAGGGAACTCTGAAAGAAATACCGAATGGCTATGGTCAGCAGGCTGTGGTAGTGTATCGTTATAGAATCTTTTGTCTTTACTCCATCTTATAATTGTTTGTAAGTCTTTTTTGTAAACGACATACCCTTGGGTGCGGATCCATAGTTCGCGATATCTTCTATCGTCTTCATCTTCTGGGTTTTCTCTCTCACTCTTCCAAATCGCCCAGCTCAAGAGTGTAATAAAAGTCTTGTTACCATGTTTACTCTCTATTATAGTTTTTGGTCTTGGTATGTCTTCGGATGAAAATTGCCAGTTTTCTGTTCTCCACGCATTGTATGAAGGTTTCCACCAGATATCCTTTTTGTCATCATTTTTGTTTGTAAATTTTTCCAATAGTAATGGATCGACAGTAGGATCCAGATCTCTTGCATATGTCTGGTAGGCGCCCTTGAATATCTTGGAAGTATTGTCCAGCCAACTATCTTGAATATAGTGATAATTCGATCCTATCATTGCCAAGAATTCGTACAAGGCTATCCATTGGTATTTTTTACCTATACGCTCAACACTGTCATTTTGGAGGCGATCAAAACTACTACGACCTCTATCATATTCTTCATGAAGCTCTGGTCTCCATCCAAGCTTTATAACCCTGTCCATTATCCATCTACGCGCTATATTAATATCGTAATCTTCGAAGGCTTTAGTAAAGGTTTTTTTGCCGACGACGTAGGGTTTATATTTCTTATATTTGCATTTTTTAAAAAATGATAGCGACCTTTCGAAGTTGTCTAATGCTTGTGTTACCTCATCGTCTGATATTTCTTGCTTGACAACAGTAGATTCAACAAAACTAAAATTAAAGCGGTTACTAAAACTTTTGGAGTGATATTCTTCTAATAGTTTCTTTTGTTTTTTAGAGAGTGACTTTTTGAACTTGTCAAAGCCTTTTCTAGAGGTGTTGGGGTTGGGCAATTTTTTGGATAGGGGAATGTTTGTAAACCCGCTTAAATAAGAACCTACTGTGTAATTACCAAAATCTGCTAAAGCGGCTCCACCTTCGCCATACATGAGCGATCCCCAGATCGAAAAATAATTATTATTGTCATATTTTCTTCTAAGACTATCTATGTCTGGTATGTTATTTGGAAACTTATAGTATGCGAATGAGGGCTTAATTTTATTAAGGCCTACGTGAATATTATTCTTGTATTTTCGAATATATAGTTCAATTAGTCCTTTCGCATAGTCGTCCAATAATGCGTCTGGTCTGCGATTTTTGTTTAGGAAGTGGTTTTTATAAATCCACACAACTAATGACTGAAATCCAGCCTTATTATGTGGATTTAACGAGACAACGCCATATGTTGTGGCAAATAATCTCTCGACTATATAGGGGTCGTCAATATCAATAAACATCTCTAGCAATTTTACTAGGACATCTTGGTGATACCTAAATAGCTGGATTAATGCTCTTGTTGATCGATCACGTAGGTCATTGTCTGTTGATGATAGAGTCCATACTAGGGCTATGCCGGTCAGCAGTATCGTCTTTTGGTCGTTTATGTCTCTTGGTAGCCTACTGATGCTCCAAGATTGGATTCTTGATATAGTATTACCTTGTTCGCTGGTAGCGTTAAGCATGTATTGTTGAAACCACGAGTCTCTTTCTGCTAAATTAGTTCTACTCAATATTTCATGAAGCCTCAGTGCATTTAGCGGGTGATTGGGAACTACGGAAACATCAAATAAGCAGTCCATCACTTGATGTAGGTCATATATTGAATCATTCATATATGTACTTATGTACTTTTTAATCTGAGATTCATTGATATAGGAAGCCTTGCCTGTTTTCTTATCAAAACCGTCAAGTTCAACATTGCGCCATTTTATACTATTAAGGAACGCAGTCTTTATTCTATAATCATCTCTGTATTTCTCTGGAATTACCCATACGAATTCAACCTTATCTTTCTTGCATCTTTCTGGTATCTGTATTGATAGAGCTTCTAGTAGTCCGATGTTGTTTATGTTTTCATCCAAAAACTTTCCATCTACAAAAAATCTCTGAGCGCTTACTTCAGAGTTGATTTTATTCTCAGTGAGCAGGGAGCGTACGATTAAGTGATCGCTAAAACGGTTGTAGGTAAATTTATATTTGTATTCAATTCTTTTACTATTTTTTCCGTATCTTGGATATTTTAATAACAGACCATATTTTTCCATCAATTTTAAGAGCTCTAATGCATGATTAGATAATTTGGGGTCAGCCTCAATGATTCTTAATATATTATAACGTGATATGACTGAGATTCTGTTTTGACCCATCCACATACCAATTTGTTTTATGACGTTCCACCATAAGTAATTCTTCTTGCCTAATTTTATATTTAATTCTTTTGCTATCTTTTTTGACTGTTCTATCACATACCGTTCAAAGACATGCGTAGCGCCATGTCCTTTAAATGTCTTATTTGGTTTGTTCGCATAAGCTTCACAAAATATCATTAAAAACAACGGATTTCTGAATTCTGGATTAATAATTGGGATTTCTGGCATTTTCATCTTATAATGTTTGAAAAATGTAGATATGGCGTCCCACTACATTTCGGAAAATCCAAAATGCTCTACTGTGCTATATTTTCTTCTGTTTGGTATTATTTTTTCATAACCACTGCGAACACTAATAACTAAAGACAGTCCCTTAATGCTAAAAAGTTCTGAGAGCTGTGACCATTTTATAGCATCCGCCTCGTTGATGGCGTCTATAATCAAACAAACTCTCTCGGGTAGGGAATTAGCTAGAGACCTCAAGTCCTTTAGAAAACCTGCGCTAGTTGTGTAACCTATTAATTTCGCCATACACACTACGGGGTTTGTGTCTTCTATGCTTGCAAGCTCATCTGATAGGAAAATTAAGGTAGGTTTTCCAAGGCTAATTCGACTGTTGGCATAGTCGCAAAGCAAGTGGGTTTTTCCAATGCCAGCTTCGCCTTTTAGAATCATCCGTGGCGTAGAGAATAGATCTATCTTGACTCCATCATTGATGAAATCCAACAAGCTCCTCAGTGTCGCATGAAGTGACCATATAGGACCTGTGTCAATGCTAGTTTTTGCATATTCTTCCTTCTTTTGCTGTTCTTTATCTTGGAGATCTCTGAAAAACCAGTAAAGATCATTAGATAATTTTATGGCGATTTTTAACTTCTTAGTTAATATACTCCATGATATATTTTCATTCTTTGACTTAGTTTTTAAGCTTAATAATTTATCAATAACTGATTTTACATTTTTGCGTAGCTGTTTTAATTCTTCCGTTTTGTCTGGGTGACCAGTTTTAAAAAATAATAATTCTTTTCTCGCCTTATAAGTTAACTTAAATAGCTCAGTGAGGTACTCAGGTTCTCGATTTAGGGCTTGAAGGTTCCTTTTTATATTCTTGATTTCTAAATTAATAGCTCGATTGTATCGTAAGCCGGCGCTGTTATTGGCTCGTTTTAATCTTTCTTTTTGTGCTTGTGTATCTAGTCCCATAAGTAATATTCCTACCTATATACTGTATCGTGATACTATCAATTTATCTACTATTTTTAGCCGCATAACTTATTTGTTGTTTGGTTCGTTAGAAAATTGATAAATTTGTCGATATTTGGCGAACTATTTATAATTAAGTCATGAATATCGCAAACCAACTCCTCACTAAATATCCGATCATTTCTGACCAAGTCGATATAAAAGAACTTGGTGCGCTTTTAAGAGAGTTGGAAAAAACTTTACGCCGTGGCGCCACTGGAAACATTGTGGAGTTTGGTTGTTATGTCGGCACAACTAGTTTGTTTATTCGCCGATTGTTGGACGCTTATGATTTTACGGGCGAGTTTCACGTTTATGATTCGTTTGCGGGATTGCCAGAAAAAA
>CAUTOA010000008.1:0-11265 GCA_963540205.1 uncultured Candidatus Saccharibacteria bacterium | reverse complement strand
CAGCATTAAAAAAGACATTAAGACTGCTGTTAAAGCTTTCTCTGCAGAACCAAGCACAAAAACTCTTGCTGCAGTACAAAGCGAAATTGACACCGCTGTTAAAAAAGGCTTGATTAAGAAAAATACCGCTGCTCGTCGAAAGAGCGCATTGAGCAAAATTGCTAAAAAAGCAGGCGTTACATTAGAAGCTGCTAAAAAACCAGCTGCAAAGCCGGCAGCTAAGAAAACTGCCGCTAAAAAAGCTCCAGCAAAGAAGCCAGCTGCTAAGAAATCTGAAAAATAATCTTTAAAGATTACTAGAAAATACCCCGGAATTAACTGGGGTATTTTTATTTAACATTAATCGATTAATCGACTCGCCAATCTATATACCTGTTCGACTTCTTTACTTTCCAAATTCCAGTTATTAAGTTCAGCTTTAATTAACTCTGGAAATTTCTTACTAATATCCCTTAAAGAATTGCCAACTGATTTTCTAACATATTCGCTTGCGTCTTCCTTCAAGCTTGCAATTCTTTCTATTGCTTCATTCGGATTGTCTTTGAAATATGGTCGACTCGTCCATATTCTTAGCCCCTCCGTTACAGCTCTCCTTGTATTAGGATTGTTGTTTTTTAACCATTCATCAATTACCGGGAGTGCTTTTTCATATCCTATTTTCTTGCAAAATTCATCAAATGCCTTTGCCAACACTTCTTGAACTCTTCAATTATTATCTTTGGAAACTTCATCTCGCATAAATGCTAAAACATCATCTTGTTCTGATAAATATCCAAAGAGAAATACGCTGTACATTCTAACTTGATATATATTGGATTTATAAGCTAAAAAAGCTAATTTTTTGCTATGCTCATTATTATTAGATTCATAATCAGCAAAGGCTCTTTTTTCTTGCTCTTTAAAGCCATTTTCTATCAAAGAGAATTCTTTTTCTAAATTTGCGATATATTCTTTTGCACAAGTATCATCCATAAGACCCAGCTACTTCTCTATTCCTTGGTATATTTTCCAATTCCAACCAGTGCCGCCTCCACAATTAGCCACGGATTTACAGAAGTTGTTTTCATTTGCAAGTCCGCCCGAAGTAGCGCGTCATTTATCTTTTTCAGTTTTTTCTTATCGACACCTTTTGCTGAAGATGCCAATTTTCGTAAAACATACGGATTGGCCGAAAAATCCGAAGCCACCAACTTGCTGTCGCCGTCAGCCAAAACCAACGCCGTCAAGTTAGTCGCCTGCGAAGCAAGCAGTCCCATTGTCTGGTAAGCTCCATCAACACCACTTTCCGACTCCAAATAGCTAATTATATCGTGAACTCTACCATAATCACCCGCCAGCGCCGAAATAAACAAATCAAACACATTCTCCGTCCTCGCCAAAGGTATAAAGTTGTCGATTAAATCATCTGTCACTTTTTCCGCCAGCGCCAATTGATCCAAAAAATTACTCAGTCGCAACTGATCAAATCCCAAACGATCAACAATTATCTCTGCTTGACGATTCGTTAACTCACATCCACGAGCCTTCGCCTCCGCCACGCACCACTTTAAAAGCTGCGGTTTTTGACGATCACTAAGCGGTGGAAATTCCTGAACTTTGGCATTTTTATGCAGCCACTTATACGTTTTCGTTCGCTTATCAATTTTATCTTCCACCAGAATAATCGTCCTGTCATCGTCAAACTTCATATCTGGAAGTTGCGACCAGACCTCAGAATTTTCGCCTAGTTTTGAAATCAAATATACCGACGAGTTCATAAACAGCGTCTGCCCAATTGCTATTTCCTGCATTCCAGCCAACGTCAAATCTTCGCCATCATGTCGCGCCGCTTTTTCGTTGCCGATCAGCTTAGCAATTGCTTGCCGTTTCTCGAATTCATTTTCGCCGTAAAAAAGGTAAATCATTTCGCCTCCACTTGGCAAACTGGACAAATATGCGTACCGCGTCCAGAAACTTTCATCTTTACAATCTCTTGATCAGGATGTCGATGGCACGGCTGACCTTCCCGGCGAAATACATGCGCAAACGACAGATAATTGCCTTTTCTGCCTTCGGCGTCAACGTAATTTTTATCCGTCGAGCCTCCCTGATCAATGCTCAATTGTAAAATCTGACGCAGCTCATTAAACAAATCTTCCAATTGGTCATCACTAACATTCCTAACGCGCGTCTGAGGGTGAATTTTCGCAGCCCACAAAGCTTCATCGGCATAAATATTACCAACCCCAGCGATCACCGACTGATCAAGAAACGCCGGCTTTATCATCGAATTTTGCCGACGACGAATTCGCTTAATAAAGTCACCCGCCTCGGTTTTTTTATCGAGCGGTTCTGGCCCAACTTTCTGCATAAACGGCAAATTTTCTATCTCATCGGTCGGCATCAATTTCATCCAGCCGAATTTACGCTGATCATTGAAAAATAAGTGCGAACCATCCGTAAAATCAATTTGCACTCGTGTCGATCTATCAGGCAATTCACCAATCAAACTATCATTCGGATGACCGCCAGCAAAACTATTAGCCCCACGAAAAATCAATTGGCCAGTCATCTTAAGATGTATCACCAGCGAATAACGCGTATCAAGATCAATCATCAACACTTTCGCGCGACGTCGCACCGCCGTTACATGCGCACCGTATAAAAATTGCTGAACGTCAATTGGCGAATTCGGAAAGCTTTTTGGCGAATCAAATACCGTAGCTCGTACAACAGCCTGACCTGGTAATAAATCCGCCAAACCGCGACGAACTGTCTCAACTTCGGGTAGTTCTGGCATTCGGCGAGTCCTACAGCTTAAACAAAGCTTCTTCTTGACTTAGGCCAATTCCAGCCGCCATTTTCTTGCCGTCAGGAATTTGCTTCAAAAACATATCCAAAATCTCGTTTACGTTAGCTTGCGCCGAACCTTTAGAGCCGCTACAATCCGACGTCCACAAACTCTTCACAACGGAATTGTCCTTCAAAGTTTCGAATTTGTAAATTTTACCGCTAGCGCAAATTCCCCGCAAATCGTTTTGCTGCTCAGTTAGCGGCGTACCTTCCATCATTTTTCGCTTATCAAGCGCATAAACCAGCTCCGTATAAGCCTTGCTGTTATTGTCCAATTTTTTCTCTGCAATCGGCTTATCCAAATATCCCTCGTACGTCGTCATTTCGCGAGATTCTGGCGAAATAGTGATGCTGTATGAGCGAAAATTCTCATTCGCTACAATTGGTCCACGCACTGTCAATCGAACCGCGCTTCCCACGTCCGTCGACAACAAAGCAACTTGCCCTACGTTAACATTCTGATCCGTTGTTTGACCTGAATCATTTTTACCAAATAATGCTCGACCAATCGCAATAACCGCCGCTACCGCCACGACCGTGATAACAATAACCAGCAAAATTGGTACAAATCGAGAAAATGAATTTCGTCGTTGAGTGTATTTCATGGCGTAATTATACCATATTTTCTACACTTCACCCCAATTTACGCCCGTGCCGACATCTACTTTCAATTTAATTGGCAATTCTGGACAAACGCCTTCCATTTCCGCTTTCATAATCTCGCTGACTTTCTGAACGTCTTCAGGTTTGCATTCCACCAAAATCGAATCATGAACCTGTAAAATCGCGTCAGCCAAGCCCGACAATTTATCCTCCAATCGAATCATTGCCAATTTCATCAAATCCGCTTCCGTGCCTTGAATTGGCATATTCATCGCAGCTCTTTCCGCCGAAGATCGCACCATAAAATTACTCGATTTTACATCAGGCGTTGGTCGTCGCCTGCCGAAATACGTTTCAACAAATCCCTGTTCTCGTGCTTGAGTTAAAATTTTGTCCAAGTACTGACGAATCGGCTTTCGCACCTCAAAATAATGATCAATAAACTTTTTCGCCTCTGTAAATGACATTCCCGTAGCCGCCGCCAAACCGTGCGGGCTCATTCCGTAAAGTACACCAAAATTGATCACTTTCGCTGCTCGACGCTGAGATTTGCTCACTTCGTCAATCGATATTCCGTATGTTTCCGCCGCCGTTTTTGCGTGAATATCAACATCGCTATTAAAGTCTTCAATCAATTTCTCGTCGCCTGCCAGCACAGCCGCCAGCCTCAGCTCAAACTGCGAATAATCCGCGCCGACAAAAACTTTGCCATCACTCGGAACAAACGCCTGGCGAATTTTTCTGCCCAGTTCAGTCCGCACCGGAATATTCTGCAAATTCGGATTTGTACTGCTCAGTCGCCCCGTGCTGGTTACATCCTGATTAAACGTGGTGTGAATTCGCCCGTCAGTCGCCATCAATTTTGGTAACGCCTCAATATACGTGCTGATCAATTTGGTCAATTCTCGATATCGCTCAATCAATTCGATAATCGGATGCTGTCCGCGTAATTTATCCAGCTCTTTCTGACCTGTTGAATATCCAGTTTTTCCCTTTTTTATGCCCGCGGTCGGTAATTGCAATTTGGTAAACAAAACCTCAGAAAGTTGCGCTGGACTAGACGCATTAAACTCGTATCCAGCCATGGAATACATTTGTTGTTCAAGCTCGCTAACTTCCGCCGCCAGCTCATCGCCCATCTGTTTTAATAGCGTATCATCCAACTTCATCCCGCGTTTTTCCATCTGGAATAGCGCCCAAATTACCGGAAAATCAAACTCGTATGCCACACGCGCAATTTGTGAATTGTTCGACATATAAACTTTTTGTTCACGATAAATTTTGTGCAAGCGAGCCAATTGATAAGGCGCGGAATTGTCGTCAGAAAAATCACCAGACAGCGCACTCAAACTACGATCACGCTTCAGCGGATCAATCAAAAACGCCGCCTGTCCAACATCCCAAACTTCGTGAAAACGTGCCGCCACGCCATGATTATCCAGCGTATGATACAACTGCTTAACGTCCGCCGCGATCACAGTTCCCTGCGCCAATAATTGCCACATAGATTGACTAATTTCATCAATTTTCGCCGTCCACGCTGACTCAGGATTCGAGCTTATGTAAATTACATCAGGCTCCGACGAATCGATATATATTATATTTTCCGCCTCAAACATCGGCATGTCGGGCAATTTTTCAATTCGTGGAATATCCAACTTCGGTTCTTCTTTTTTCTCATTTTCCGCCATTTGCATTGTTTTTGGCAATCGTCCAATCAGCGAATTAAACTCCAACTTCTGCAGAATTTCCGTTACTCGCGCAAAATCGCAATCATTAACATCCGCCACATCCCAGTCCAGCTCAATCGGCGCGTCCGTCCAAATTTCCGCCACTTGCTTGGTTAGGTATGCCGACTCACGACCATTTTCCAACTTCGTTCGCAAAGCGCCTTTTTGCTCGTCCAAATGCTCATAAACTCCGTCCAGAGTTTCATATTCTTGCAATAATTTCACCGCCGTTTTCTCACCAATTCCCGGCACTCCCGGCAAATTGTCACTAGAATCGCCCTTCAGCGCCTTCAAATCTAAGAATTGTTCTGTCCGAATTCCATATTTTTCTTCAAAATATTCCGCCGTGAATTCCTCGATATTCCTTAAACCATTTTTCATGGCGTAAACTTTGGTCATTGGTGATATCAATTGCAATGCGTCCAAATCCGACGTTATCAAGCACGTTTCAATTCCGCGAGATTCCGCTTGTCTGGCAAACGCGCCCATAATATCGTCCGCCTCGTAATCATCAATTTCATAAAGCGGCCAACCAAACGCATCAAGCAACTCATGCAAAATCGGGATTTGCTGATAAAAATCATCTGGCGCCGGCTTGCGACCAGCTTTATATTCTGGATATAATTCCCGTCGCTTGCGAATGTTCGTGCCTCGTTTATCCCAAGCTACCGCCACATAATCCGGCTCTAATTTCTTAATTAACTCAATTGCCAAACTTACAAATCCGTACACTCCGCCAGTCGGAGTTCCGTCAGCCATCGACAATCCCGGCATAGCATAATAACCTCGGTAAAACACCGACTTTCCATCAATAACCACTAGACGCTTCATACTTCTATTGTAGCATTTAAGCGTCTGTCCGTTTCAGCTAGTTTCTTCTCCATCTTGAACGCCACCAATATTTTGGTGGGTTGGAGCCCATTTCAGCAAGTTTCTTCAGCGCTTTTTTGTGCTTCGCCTCACTTATCTCGCGCTCATTCAGAAAGCTATAACAATGAACATACTCAATCACTCCATCGTCGTTAAAGAACACAGTTATAGTCTCATCTCTACCGTCATCTGGTCCAACAAAAAACTCGTAAGACGTTTTGTGACACCCAGGGTAACGATCAACCTCAAGCTCTTTTATGAAAGCATATCTAAACTCATCTTCATTCTTGGGTATCTTATATATTTGATATCGATCTTTCGGAATAGATGACGAAGCGCTAGGATTTTTCCAAATCATCCAACGCTGCCTATATTGATCCTCAACAGGCTCGCCAACAAGCCTCTGCCATTTTTTGCTACCGTCTGGGTTATGATCAAATTTCGACTCCAGTTCTTCAATCTGAGCCATTATCTTATAATTATTTGCTGGATTTTCTTGACCCTCAGTATCAAGGTCAGAAGGAGGATTCTGAGATAAATCTTCAGCGTGATTATGAAATGTTTCCATAATACTTATCACAAACATACTCTCTATTTGGAAGAATGTCAACAAATTGTTAAAATTAGTACATGACACAACCACACGCAAAAATTATCGCCCTGGTTGGATTGGCGGGCAGCGGCAAAAGTTCGGCTGTCGAATATTTGACAGAAAAAGGATTTCCAAAAATTTACTTCGGTGGCGTTATTTATAAAGCCATGGATGAGGCTGGAATTGAAAAAACTTGGGACAATCAACAGCAATTTCGCGAAGAAATTCGTCGCCGCGAAGGCAAAGATTTCGTAATCAAACGCGTCATAAAAAACATCCACGATTTAATAAAAGCTGGGCAAAATAAAATCGTTTTGGACGGATTATACACTTGGAGTGAATATAAATTACTTAAGCACGAATTTCCTGGACAAGTTGTCGTTATTGCTATTGTTACACCAAAATACCTACGTTATCAACGAATGGCTAAACGCATAGAACGCCCAATGCAACCACACGAAGTTGATCAGCGCGACTGGTCAGAAATCGAGAATTTAGAAAAAGGTGGACCAATTGCTATTGCTGATTATTTCATCATTAACGACGGCAGCCTCGAGCAATTACATCAAAAAATAGACGCCGCAACTCACGACGCCCATTTTTGTAAATCACCCGAACAGTGTTAATTAATCCAGATATTCGTAAAGTTTTTTCGCATCTTTGTGCTTGCGAAGTTTTGCTAGTGCCTTAGCTTCAATCTGGCGGATTCGCTCACGCGTAACTGCAAATTCCTGACCAACTTCTTCCAAAGTGTGGTTTTTTCCATTATCCAAACCAAAACGCATTCGAACAATTTTCTGCTCGCGATCACTCAAACTTGATAGAATTTCCTGAACTTGCTCTTTTAGCAATTGATTTGAAGCGGAATCTTCTGGTGAAACCGTATCTTCGTCAACGATAAAATCTTGCAGCACAGAATCGTCATCTTCACCATCACGACCAACGCCAGCGTCCAAAGAAGAAATGTCCTGTTTAATCTTAATGACATATTCAATTTTCTCTGGTTCCATATCCAGCTCTTTAGACAATTCTTCAATTGTCGGCTCACGGTTCAATTCCTGCGTCATTCGTCGCTGAGTACGTAGCAATTTATTGATCGTTTCCACCATGTGAACTGGAATACGAATCGTTCGCGCCTGATCAGCAATCGCACGCGTAATTGCCTGGCGAATCCACCAAGTCGCATAAGTCGAAAACTTAAACCCCTTATCCGGATCAAACTTCTCAACCGCACGCAAAAGTCCAGTATTTCCCTCTTGAATCAGATCCAAAAAGTCCAAACCGCGACCAGAATAACGCTTAGCAATTGACACCACCAAACGCATATTCGCCTCAGCCATCTTATCCTTAGCCTTTTTATCGCCTTCAACAATTCGGCGCGCCAAGTCCATTTCTTCTTCAGCGCTAAGTAGTGGAATTTTACCGATTTCGCGCAAGTACAACCTGACCGAGTCGTCCGACACGTCGTCCAAATATTGCCCAGTCGTCAACGAATCCAAATCTTCCGATTCTTCTTCGTCTATAAGCGTTGGATCAAAATCATCATCTTCGTTTAAGTTTACTGGCTTCGTCGTGATGTCGTCGCTCACATTTTCTCCTTAATCAGCTTATTTAAGCTTTGAAGCAAACTCTGATACAAAACCTCATCGCCCGCCGCCTCGGCCTCTCTAAGCTGCGTTAATAGTTGATTCTTTTTGTTTTTACGATGTTTAATTGTTATCCGTTCGACTAGCCGAGCCATTTCTTTGTCTAAGCTTTTTTGCTCCCAATTGGCGTAACGACTTTCACTTTTCAACTGTACTATTTTCACATACTGTTCGATTTTTTGCAAGTCCAGCGGAACCTCGCCCAAATCCGCGTCTGGGTTTTTCCGCAAATAGCCAATCAACTGCCGCGCGTTGTCATCATCCAACATTTCGCCAGAAACCGCCGCCAACCAACGCCGCACAGATTTTTCACTCGCCGCCAACCCCGCCAGCATATCCTCAGTTTCATCCTGAACTGGAGTCGGTTTTTCTTTCTCAATTTTCGCCTTTTTCAATTGGTGTTCAGCGACTTTTTCATTCGACAATTTCGCCTTCAGTGCAGTAATTGACGCGCCAGTTTTTTCAGAAATCACCGACAAATAGTGCTCTTGTTCCACCGGATCTTTCAAGCCTCGGACAATTCTCAGCGCAATGGTCGAAAATCTTCGCTTGCCTTCCGCCGACTTCAAATTCTCCATTTCCGCGTATCTAGCAATCACCCAATCCACCGCTGGCTGAGATTGGTCAATCGCCGCTTGCCAAAGCGCTGAATCTTTTTGGACCAATTCGTCTGGATCTTTGACGCCATCAGGTAAGCTCACCACTTCCAATTCCACGCCGACTTCCTGCGCCAAATTGATAGCGCGCTCCGTTGCGTTAACTCCCGCTCGATCGCCATCAAACGCCAAGCGAATCCGCCCCGCCAATCGACTAAGCGACTTCAAATGTTGCGTCGTCATCGCCGTTCCAGAGGTCGCAACCACGTTTTTGATGCCCGCTTGATGACTACTAATCACATCCAAATTGCCCTCAACAATCACCGCCACATCGCTTTTTCGAATCGCTTCCTTGGCTTGATGCAAACCAAAAATATGTCGCGATTTATCGAATAACAGCGTTTGCGGCGTGTTCAAGTATTTTGGCGCGCGCGGATCGTCACGAATAATTCTGCCCGTAAATCCCACAACTTCGCCATTACCATCACTCAATGCCACCATCATTCGCCCGCGAAACAAATCGCCACCAAACCGATTCGACAGACCAGCGTCCGCCAGTTCCTGCCTGGAGAATCCTCTTTTTTCCAACGCTTTCGTCAACGTGTCGCCATTCTCCGGCGCATAGCCAATCAAAAAATCACCAATCGTCTGACGATTTAATCGCCGTTTTTTAACCACATAATCCAGAGCTAATGAATTTTTTACCAAATTCTGCTGATAAAAATTGGCTGCTAATTTCAACGCTTCCCTAGCCCTGGCGCGACGCTTGGCTGTTCGTCCGTCGCCATTAGAAAACAAAGTTAGATCAACGCCCGCCTTCCGAGCCAAATGCTCCAGCGATTGACGAAAATCCATTCCTTCCACCATCATCACAAACGTAAAAATATCGCCACCTTTTCCAGAAGAAAAATCGTGCCAAATCTGCTTTTCTGGACTGACCATAAAGCTTGGGGTTCGCTCGTCGGTAAACGGACTTAAACCCTTCAAATTGCGCCCCGCTCGCTTCAACTGAACATATTCACCAATCACATCCTCGATGTTCAGTCGCGCCCGCACTTCTTCTTTGGCATCATTCATATTTTTATTATATCACTCTTTACCTCTGTTATTGTTTGTGGTTAAATAGAAATATGTATCCTGACAATTTGAATAACCAACCTCAAGGTATCGATTATCTGAATCAAATTGCCACACCTCCGCCAGCGGAAGGTTTTGATAAAAAAACCAAAATCATCATCGCTATTTTGAGTTTTATCGGCTTGATAACCCTAATCGCGATATTTGTTTTTTCACAAGATTCTATGCCAAATACTAACCCGTCACAAGTTGCAGCGCGCGTTAATAAGCTACTCACTATTTCCAAAAAATACAATAATAAGTTCCGCTCAACCAGTTTACAGACTACCAATAGTTCTTTGGTTGCAGTGCTGACTACTGCAGATGCCTCAATGGGCGAAGCGCTTCAAGCAACCGGCATCAATTATAAGGAAAAGCAAAAGGACATCCTCGCCTTAGATCCGTCGGAAAAATTAGAGAAAAAATTGGACGAAGCCCTTCTGAATGCACAATTGGATGTTACCTATGCTCATGAGATGAATGTGCAAATAACAGATACAATCAACATGATGAAAAAGGTATACAAGTCCACCAAGTCAAAAAAGATGCGCGAATGGCTAGTAAAAACTGCTGGCGATTTAGAAAATATTCAGAAACAAATCAATCAAATCATTAAGGCAGATTAAGCTTCCGAGACTAATCGATAGCTCAACCTCGCCAAATCAAAGACCTCTTCGTCAGTCAATTGACCTGAACAAATAATTGTATTCCAATGCTTCTTGTTCAAGTGATAGCCTGGTAAAACCGTTTCGTACTTTTCTCGTAAATTCTGCGCCAACAACGGATCGCATTTTAGGCTTACTCTGAGCGGCTTTGAGCCTTCCGTCACCAATGCCACCATTTTCCCCGCACCGTCATTATCTCTACCAAATTTATATACCGCAACATCCTCGCCAAATGGATAATCCAGCCATACGCCCGGCAAGCTTAGGATAAATTCTTCAAATTGTTTATGTGTCATACCTTTACCTTTTTCAAATAATATTCAAGTTCCATAATGCTGCCGCGGATGTCTTCCAGCGCTCGATGATCTTCTGGCTTGGCGAATTTCTTACCGTATTTACCTTCAAACACCACCTTCCATGCACTGACATCCAGCACACGATAATGTAGTCTTTTTGACAACGTCGGCCACCATTGATCAATAAATCGACGATCCTGATGAATTGAATTGCCTGCTAGCAAAATCTTCGTTTCACTCGCAAAATGCTCATCACAAAACGCCAACAATTCGCGTTCTATTTCCGCCAAAGGCTTGCCCGATTCATTCTGCTCCTCCA
>CAUTOA010000007.1:0-12104 GCA_963540205.1 uncultured Candidatus Saccharibacteria bacterium | reverse complement strand
AATATTATTTTCAAAAATACCTTGACTATTTAAGGTACCTTGTATAACATAGTACTATGTATAATAAATCAACAAGGAGTTTAATGTGAAAAGAATTGACATTATTAAACGCGCCGGTCGAAATTTGGGGCAATCAAAAGGCCGCACGATTTTAACCGCGCTGGCAATTTCAGTTGGGGCGTTTACGATTGGTCTGGCGCTGATGGCTGGAGAAGGCGGTCGGCTGTATACGAACAGTATGGTCGACGCGGCTGGTGATAAAAAATCTGTTTCGGTCTATAAAAAAGTGACCTCATCGGGGCCTGATAGCAATCTTCCGGAATATAGCGACTCGGAAGATACGGAAAATAGTCAATCTAAGGCGATAGAGAAATATTCGATGACTGATAACGACGTGAAAAAAATACAGAAAATCCCGCACGTGGAAAAAGTGACGCCAGCTTATTCCATGTCAGGAGTTTTATATGTCAAAAGTTCGGCAAGCGACAAGAAATTCGTGCCTAGCGTAACTGTGAAGTTTGATAAAACCCGAATGGAACTTGCGGCTGGTAGTTTGGATGATTTTATGCCGAAAAAAGGTGAAGTTGTTATTTCAGAATCTTACGTAAAAGAAATGGGATTTAGTGATGCAAAATCAGCAATTGGACAAACGATTACACTGGGACTGAAAAAAGGAGAATCGCCAAGCAAAAACGCTGACAAAGAAATATCTCTGAAAGTTGCGGCAGTCGATAAACCTTCGGACACGATTCTGTTTTATCAGCCAGCTGTGCGCGTTTCTGTGGATGACGCTAAGGAAATTTACTCCTTCAGCCACGCCAAAGATTTGCCTAATGATTATTCTTATGTAATTGCGTCGGTTGATGATGAGAAAAACGTTGAGGCGGTGAAGAGTGAGCTTGGCAAGGACTACATGGCGTCTTCGGTTCAGGATGTACGCAAGGCTATGCTGACTTTTGTGAATATGGCTCAAATGGCGCTGATTGGGTTTGGTGGCTTGGCGCTGCTTGCGAGCGTGTTTGGAATTGTTAATACGATGTACATTTCGGTTCTGGAGCGAACTAGTCAGATTGGGCTAATGAAAGCTTTGGGAATGCGAGGTCGTGATATCGGTAAAATGTTCAGGTATGAAGCGGCGTGGGTTGGGCTTCTCGGTGGTTTGATCGGCGTTGGTTTGGCGAGTTTGATGTCGCTACTTAACCCTATGATTGCTAATTTCCTGAAGTTGGAGCAAGGTACGAATCTATTAGTTATCAATCCTCTGCAAATGGGACTTTTGATAATCGGGCTGATGATTATGGCGGTGCTTTCTGGATGGCTGCCGAGCCGCAAGGCAACAAAATTAGATCCAATTGAAGCGTTAAGGACGGAATAGGAGAATTGTTATGATTGAGCTTAAAAATGTGACGAAAATTTACGGCAAAAAAAAGAACCAATTTGTGGCGCTAAATGATGTGAGTTTGCGAATTCCAACGGGCGTGAGCGTGGCGATTTTGGGAAAATCTGGTTCAGGAAAATCGACGCTAATGCATGCAATTTCTGGCTTGGATCGACCACAGAAAGGTGAGGTGATTATTGACGGTCAGGACATTCTGAAATTGAAACAAAAGCAAGTTGACGAGTTCCGCGCGAGAAAAATAGGTTTTATTTTCCAGAGTTTCTTTGTTCAGGGCAATGAAAGCGTGGCGGATAATGTGAGTTTGCCACTGGAAATTGTGAAGATGCCAAGGGGCTTGAGGGAAAGTAAGATCAATGAGGCGCTGAAGGCGGTGGACTTGTATGAGAAACGTAAGAATCGTGCGAAGGATTTGTCGGGCGGTCAGAAGCAGCGTTTGGCGATTGCGCGGGCAATTGTCGGCAGTCCTCAGATTATTTTTGCGGACGAACCTACGGGAAATTTGGATAGCGAAACTGGCGCGAAGGTGGAAGAATTGCTGTTCAATTACAACAAGCAAGAAGGCGCAACGCTGATTATCGTGACGCACGACGTTGACTTGGCCAAAAAATGCGATTATCAAATCCTGATCAAAGACGGCAAAATTAAGGGCTCTAACATACCGAAAGAAGGTAAAAGTGGACGTTGATAGCTATGCGGAAAGCTTGGCGGTCCAATTGCGAAAAGGTTTTTTGGTTTATTGCGTTTTACTGGTTTGTTCTAATAAAGCGCAGTACGCCGGCGACATCGTTAAGCAATTGAACGATTCGAACTTAACGGTGGTTGAAGGTACGATTTATCCGCTGCTGAATAGGCTGCAAAAAGACGGATATTTGCAACACGAATGGCAGGAAAGCGAGCAAGGTCCGCCGCGAAAATATTATTCATTGACAGATCACGGTGGTCAGTTGATTCACGAACTTAAAGATCGCATAAATATGTTAAATAATTCGCTTGATAACTTAGAGAAAGGAATAAAATAATGAAGGAAATAACTAGGATTCATCTAGCAAAAACGGCGTTTAGTGTGGAAATTGACGCTAAGAAATCGCTAGAAAAATATCTTAATTCGATTCAGAAAAATATGCACGCCGACGCGGAAGCGATGAAGGAAATTGAGGCGCGAATGGTTGAGATTTTAGCCGAGCGTGGCGTGATGAAAGAGGGCGTTATTAGCGACGATGACGTTTTGGCGATTAAAAATCAAATGGGCGAACCGCGCGATTTTTCGGATGATAGTGAGGACTCAACTGATGAATTGACAGATGATAATGAAAAGCCAGAAAAGCAATTGATGCGCGACACGGACGGGGCTGTCATTGGCGGCGTGTGCGCAGGAATAGCGGCATACTTTAATATCAATCCGTTGTGGGTGCGACTTATTGCAATTATCTCGCCGTTCGCAACATTCGGCACGATGGTGCTGGTTTACCTCGCGATGTGGGTGTCAATGCCGCCAGCAAAAACCGCGTCGGACAAATTACGAATGCGCGGGAAGCCGGTAACTCTGGCTGCACTTAAGGAGGCTTCCGCTGATGGAAATTCAACTGTGTCTGCCAGAAAAACTCCAATTGCGAAATTTTTCCAATATTTTGTCGGTGCCGTGGTGCTACTTACGACGCTAGCGATACTGTTTGGACTGATTGTTGGCGGGGCGTTTGGTGCTTCCATGATTAATATGCTCGGCGGTTTAAGCATGCAAATGTGGGCGTGGGGAGTATGGATTTCCTTGGCAATTGGCGGAATTGCGACGGTTGTATTTGGCGCAATTGTAACGCGTAGCATATTCGCTTGGAAGGTCAATCGATTGTCTGTAATCACAATGATCGTGGCGGCGTCCGTTGTTTTTATGAGTTTGGCAAGCACCGCAATATTTGGCGCTCACGCTGGCTTGGAATATGCGCGTGAATCGCAGCAACTCACGAAGAAAGTGAATATCGATATTCCAGATACGACAAACGCTAATTCAATTTTTATCGATATGCCAGTGGGGAATGTTTCGCGAATAAATTCTGACAAGTTTAAGGTGGAAGCGGAGTTTGTGGATTTACCAAAGGCGAATAAGCCAGAAATTAACGTACGCCGCGATGGCGATAAAATCGTACTGTCCGTTTCTGAGAAATGTAACGCGATATTCTTTGACGGTTGCTTGAATTTTTATAAGCCGATAACTGGCTTGAAAATTTATGCTCCTGCGGGCGTGAATGTTAGCGGTTTGTTCTATCAAAATTCGATTGAAGCAGAAAATTCCGAATCTTAGGCTCACGCATTTGAATGATTTTACCGCTAATGCTACACTTGAAGGATGAAAGGTAATTTTTAAGCGTGGCTTGGTGGCAAGCAATTATTCTCGGCGTAATTGAGGGAATTACGGAATTCTTACCGATTTCTTCTACTGGGCATTTGACGATTGCCGAGAAAATGATGGGAATGCGAATTGACGATCCGAGTGTCGTGGCTTTTACGGCGATAATTCAGATCGGAGCAATTCTGGCGGCGGTGATTTATTTCTGGAGCGACATTTGGCGAATTTTACAGGCTTGGTGGCGTGGTTTATGGTGGAAACGAGCGCGCCGAAAGTTTGATTATAAATATGGTTGGGCAATTATTATCGGCTCAATTCCTATTGCGATTATCGGATTATTATTCAAGCATGAAGTTGAAACGGTTCTGCGCAGTTTGTGGTTTGTGGCGTTTGGGCTTATTGGTTGGAGTGCTGTTATGTGGCTAGCTGACAATCGCGCGGTAAATAACAAGCGTGGCGAAACTGAGACAAGCTGGAAAGACACTCTGGCTATTGGCGCGGGGCAGTGTTTGTCGCTCATTCCTGGAATTAGTCGTTCTGGCGCAACGATTTCAGTCGGTCTGTTTCGTGGATTTGACCGCGTGTCGGTTACGAAATTAAGTTTCTTCTTGGGTATTCCAGCACTGGTCGCGGCGGGGCTATTGGAAGTCGCTACCGAATATAAACACATTTCTGGCGGCGTTGGCTGGACTCCGACTATAATCGCCACGGTAATTTCATTCGGTGTCGGCTACTTGGCCGTGTCGTGGTTATTAAAATTTATTCAGAGTAATAATTTCCGGCCATTCATAATTTATCGATTTGTCCTGGGGCTGTTTTTGCTGGTTATGCTTAGTATGGGAATGATTTCTCACGTTTAATAAAAAATTGTGGATAAAGAGTAAAAAATAGCTTGATTTTTAAATTAAATGCGTGTAGAATGATAAAGCATAAGTAGTTTAAAAACGATTTGGGGGTTGTTTTTGATGGAAGAAACAAACAATAGGAAGCCGGCATCAAAGGCATTTGTCTTGAGTCTGTTTACTATAACAATAATATTAATATTGCTACTATTTTTTATCTTTTGTAAGATGATGCCACGTGGCGGTTTTGACATAGATTCTATATCTGTTCGTCAGGACTCAGGCGAGATTCAGTATCAATATTCAGGCGGCGATTGGAAGAAAATCATATCTCTTGATGAGCTCCGCGGCAAAGACGGTCGTAGTATTGAAGTCCAAAAAGGCTCTTTGTATATTCAGTGGCGATACACTGGCGACTCAGAATGGAAGAATGTCATAGCATATTCTGACCTACTTAAGGGCCAGAATGGTCAAGACGGCAAGGACGGTAAGGACGGTAAGGACGGTCGAAACGGCATTAACGGCCAAAACGGTCAAAACGGCAAGGATGGCAAAGACGGCCGCAACGGAGTTAATGGTGCTACAGGAGCTAGAGGAGCCACGGGAGCTACCGGTGCGACTGGTGCTACAGGGGCAGCTGGCCAAAATGCTACAATTTCTGCAACTAATAGTACTCAGCCTTGCTCGACTGGATTGACTATTACCGGAAATGGTACAAGTAACCTAGGTTTACAATTTACAGGCAAGAATCTTCCTGCGGGTGGTAAAACAAATCAAGTGCTCGGTAAGAAAACTGATAATGACTGTGACGTAGAATGGAAAGATACGTACGAAATTCGCGGAACTGGTATGCCTGAGTATAGTGTTAAGGCTAATGTTGGCACGTACTATACTGATACAGCTGCTACAAATGGTGCCATTCGCTGGATTAAAGCTAGTGGTAGTGATAAAAGAGGCTGGAAGGTTGTATACGGCGACACTGGCTGGAGAAGTGTTCCTCAGATTCTCTCAACATCCATGAAAGCCAGCGTAGTCAAGGTTCGACGAATTAACAATACTGTTTATATGTACGCAGCTCTTACGGGCTGGGCGTATAACTGGAATGGTGGTGGTACAGGCACGTTGCCAGATGGATTACGTCCTAGTGACCAGATGCAAGGTCCTTCTGCTGGTCGACACGGTAATTCATACTTGACTTGGATCATTCAACCTACTGGGCAGATTAATGCTGAAGCAGCTAGTGCTCAGAATCCAACACCAACACTCCCTCCGATCGTTAGCGTATCGTATGTGCCAAACGACAATGAGCCATGGCCAACGACGTTACCTGGCACAGCTATGTAAGTAAATTATTTACACTTATCTAAAAAGCCCCGTCTGTTAAATCCGGCGGGGTTTATTTATATATAGTCTATGTTGTTATATAATTGAGACATGTTAGACATTAAGTTCATCCGAGAAAATGTCGATTTGGTGCAAAAGTCGGCAAACGATAAAGGCTATAAAGTTGATATTGCGGCGTTGTTGCAATTAGACGATGAGCGTCGCGATTTGCAGAAGCAGGTTGAAGCGCTACGCGAACAGCGTAATGTTATTTCAGCGAAGATGAAGGGCGGTCGACCAGATCAAGAGTTAATTGATCAGGGCAAGCAATTGAAAGTTGAGCTAGCAGAGCGTGAGAGCTATTTGAAGTCAACTGAGGAGAAAGTTGCAGCAATTCTTAAAAACGTCCCGAATATCACTTTTGACGACGTGCCTCTGGGTGGCGAAGAAGATTCCGTTGAGGTAAAAGTTTATGGCGATTGCAAAACTGGCGCAAAAGACCATTTGGATTACGCCGTAAGCCGCGGCTGGGTAGACTTTGAGCGCGGCGCTAAGGTGGCTGGTGCGAAGTTTTATTATTTGAAGGGCGATTTGGCTTTATTGGAAAATGCCGTAACTCAATTTGCTTTGGATTACGTAACAAAGCAGGGCTTCACATTTATGACCGTGCCGCATATGGTCAATTTACGAACAGCTGAGGGTGCAGGTTTTACTCCAAAGGGCGAGGGCAGCAACGAATATGTAGTTGACGGCGAAGATTTGACGCTAATTGGTACGGCGGAAATGCCACTAACCGGCTATCACGCGGATGAGATTTTGGACGAAAAAGATTTGCCATTGCTGTACGCTGGATATAGTCCTTGCTATCGAAAAGAGGCGGGAACATACGGAAAGCACACACGTGGCCTGTTCCGAGTTCACCAATTTAATAAGTTGGAAATGTACGCGTTTTGTTTGCCTGAGCAATCTAAAGAGATTCATGAGAAAATTCTTAGCGTTGAAGAGGCGCTTTGGCAGCAAATTGGGATTTCTTATCACGTGGTTAATATTGCGGCGGGCGATTTGGGTGCGCCAGCTGCGAAGAAGTACGACATTGAATATTGGTCGCCGGTTGACCAAACTTATCGCGAGTTGACGAGTTGCTCAAATTGTACCGATTATCAAGCTCGTGGCCTGAATATTCGAGTCAGGCGAGAAAACGGCACGATTGAATCTGTTCATACATTGAATGGAACTGCGGTGTCGTTAGCGCGATCGCTAGTAGTGATTTTGGAGAATTTCCAGAATCCAGATGGAACTTTGACTGTCCCTGAAGTACTTCGTCCATATATGAATGGTCGTGACGTGATATAATAGAGAGCATACTAGTTAGTAGGAGGAAAAATGATTAAGGATATTACAATTACTGGCGTTAAATATGAGCTGAACGCCACAACAAAAAAATACGTTGAGCGAAAAATTGGTTCTTTGGGAAAATACTTGCCACGCCATGCGCGAAAAAGCGCATCTGCAGATGTGAAGATTAAGCAGATTGACAATCCTGGCGGCAACAAATACGAAGTTGAAGTTATCATCAATGTGCCAGATAAGAAAATTGTAGCTAAGGATTCAACCATGAACGTTTTGGCTGCGGTGGATATTGTTGAAGCTAGGTTGAATGGTCAAGTTCGTAAGTATAAAGACGATGTACTGGCTCACGTTGGCGGAAGCCGTGGAGTTTTGGCGAAGCTAAAACAAACTTTCGGTCGAAAATAATTGATAGATGAAATTGGCAGGAAAGCGTTCAGATTCTGGGCGCTTTTTCTTTTCAAATTGCCCGAAAAAAGTTATAATAAAAGAAGTTTTTGAAAATGCCTGAAAGTGAGGGAGTTTTAAGGTTTATGGCAATTACACAACAAAAAGCGCTGAGTAAGATTTTTGGCGATCCACAGAAGAAGATTTTGAAACGATTGCGTAAGCAAGTTGACGTTATTAACGGTCTGAATGACAAATATGAAAAAATGTCAGATAAGGAACTTCGGGCGCAAACTGACGAATTAAAGAAACGTCTATCAAAAAAGAGCGTAACTTTGGATACGATTTTGCCAGACGCGTTTGCTGTGGCAAGGGAAGCTGCTAAGCGTGTGATTGGCGAGCGTCCGTATGATGTGCAGTTGATTGGTGGTATGGTTCTTCATGAGGGCAACGTTGCTGAGATGAAGACCGGTGAAGGTAAGACTCTTGTGGCTACATTGCCGACTTATCTGAACGCTTTGGAGGGTAAGGGTGTTCACGTGGTGACGGTTAACGACTATTTGGCTCAGCGTGACGCCGGCTGGATGGGTCAAGTGTATGATTTCCTAGGCCTGACTACTGGTGTGATTATTAATGAAGCGTCATTTGTTTATGATAAAGATTATGACAATGAGCATCACGACGACCCTCGAATGCGCAAGCTTCGTCCGGTTTCACGTAAAGAGGCTTACGCTGCGGACATTACTTACGGAACTAACAACGAGTTTGGCTTTGACTATTTGCGCGACAACATGGTTAATGATGTCGATTTACTCAGGCAGCGTGAATTGAACTTCGCAATCGTTGACGAGGTCGACTCAATTTTGATCGACGAAGCTCGTACGCCACTTATTATCTCTGCTCCAGCGGCTGAAAATCCTGACAATTATTACACGTTTGCTAAAATCGCTGCGAAGTTGGTTCCAGAAGATTACGTTTTGGACGAGAAGCGTCGAAGTGTTGCTTTGACTGACGAAGGCGTTGAAAAAGTTCAGAAATTGTTGGGAATAAAAAACTTGTACACGCCAGATCACGTGCGCAGTGTTTATCACATGGATCAAGCTTTGCGAGCACAGACATTGTTCAAGCGCGACAAAGATTACGTTGTAACTAATGATGGCGAGGTGATCATCGTTGACGAGCACACTGGTCGTTTGATGCAGGGTCGCCGTTACAACGAAGGCTTGCATCAGGCCATTGAGGCAAAAGAAGGTGTTCCTGTGCTGGAAGAGAGTATGACCTTGGCGACAATTTCCTTCCAGAATTACTTCCGTTTGTACAATAAATTGAGCGGTATGACTGGTACGGCGTTCACTGAAGCTGAAGAGTTTCAACAAATTTATTCACTTGATGTTATCCAAATTCCACCGAACAAACCAGTTATTCGCGAGGATAAGGAAGATCTGATTTTCAAGACTGAAAAGGCTAAACTGAAAGCTGTCGCTGAGGCGATTAAGGATTACCACAAGCAAGGTCGTCCTGTTTTGGTTGGCTCTGGCTCTATTGAAAAGAACGAGCAAATTGCTAAATATTTGGAAAAAGAAGGCATTAAGTTTGAGATTCTGAACGCCAAGAACAATGAGCGTGAGGCTGCGATTGTTGCGAAAGCCGGTGAAAAAGGCGCGATTACTTTGGCTACGAATATTGCTGGTCGTGGTACGGACATTAAGCTTGGTGAGGGCGTGAAGGAACTTGGCGGCTTGGTTGTTATCGGTTCAGAGCGACACGAATCACGTCGAATTGACAATCAGTTGCGCGGTCGTGGCGGACGTCAGGGCGATCCAGGCGAGACTCAGTTTTATGTTTCGACCGAAGATGATTTGATGCGAATTTTCCAGGGTGAGCGAATTGCGTCGTTGATGGACAGATTGGGCGTTGATGATGATACACCAATCAGAACTCGTGCCGTATCAAAAACATTGGAAGCGGCGCAGAAGCGAGTTGAAGGCTATAACTTTGATACGCGCAAAAATGTTGTTCAATACGACAATGTGATTAACCGTCATCGCCGCGTCGTTTATGTTATGCGACGTAGGATTTTGGAAGGCGACAATATCAAGCCGGAAATTGAGCGATTATTGCGAGCTAAAGTTCACGAATTGACAACTCTTCCATCAAAGAATAATCCAAAGTTTGTCGAGGATTTCTCGGTTATTTTCCCAGTTGATAAGGAAAAAATTGAAAAGGTTGGCAAGGAAAAGAAAGATCGTTTGCGCTATGAGAAGGCGCTGGAGCTGGCTGAAGAAGCTTACGCGGAGAAAGAGCGTGAGATTGGCGCTGATGATTTGCGTGGAGTTGAGCGCGAAGTTTACATGGCGGTGTTGGATACATTGTGGATGCAACATTTGGAAAATATGCAACATTTGCGCGAGGGAATTCACTGGCGAAGTGTTGGACAACGTGATCCTTTGGTGGAATACCGATCAGAATCCCAGAAGTTGTTTGAGAGTTTACAGGCTAATCTTCGCGATGAAGTTCTGGCAACGATATTTAATATTCATAAAGCCGACGCTACAGTTCGTCAATCTCAAGATGATGAATATGACACTGAACTAACTAGGTTGGCAGAGAATGCCGTTGAGCGTGGCGTAAATGAAATTGGTTCGGGCGAGGAAAATCGCGACGATGACTTCTCTGTGAAAAAGGGCAAGACTAGCGCGGAATCAAATCGTGCGAAGAATCAAGCTCGAAAGAAGAAAAAGGCTCAGCGACAGAACCGTAAGAAAAATCGTAAATAATCAGAGAACTAGGCAATGAAACATACAGTTGAGGAAATTAGACTGAAGAATGGTGCGCGCGGCTTGTTGATTGACGTTCCAGATGCTACGGTAATGAGTTTTCAGGTGCAATTCAGGGCGGGTAATCGCTATGTCCTGAATAAAGATATTTATGAAACTGCTCACATTATGGAGCATATGGCGTTCGGCGCGAATGAAAAGTTTCGTTCGGAGCACAATTATGAGCAGGAATTTACCAAGAACGGTGCTTATCACAACGCTTACACTTCTGACTATTCAATGGTTTATGAAGCGATTTGTGCGGATTTTGAGTGGGACAGAATTTTGGAGCTTCAGAGGCTGGCTATTACAACGCCGCGTTTCAATGCTGATGAGCTTGAGGCGGAAAAGGGTAATGTTCGCTCTGAGTTAACTGGTTATCTCAACAATCACAATCGCGTGATGTGGCCGCGCATTCAGCAGGCGCTGGGTGAAGATATTTTGACGTATAATCAGCGCCTGAAAACAATTGCTAATATTGAACTGAAAGACATTAAAAATCATCACAAGCGAACGCATACTTTGAAGAATATGCGGTTTGTGGTGGCTGGAAAAATGGCTGGACGAAAAGCGGCTATTAAAGAACACCTTGAGGGATGGCAATTAGAGACGGGCGAGCGATTTGTTATTCCGCGTGATGAACCGCGCAGGGCTAATCCGGTTTTAGTCAGACGAAAAGAGGCGACGAATTTGACGTTTGGTTGGTCGATGATGATTCCGCGCGAGTTAAGCGATGAAGAAGTCACGGCCATGAACGCATTGAATCACATTCTGACCGGCACGATGAGCTCACGGATTTTTGGCGCGGCTCGTAAAAAAGGCTTGGCGTATGGTATTTTTAGTGATACGTCGATTGGTTTTTACGATTCGGCTTGGGATTTTGGTGGACAAGTAAATGTTGAAACTGCAGAAAAGCTCTTTGATATTATTGTGAGAGAATTAAAGAAAGTTTTGGCTGGATCTATTTCTGATGAAGATTTGGAAAGTGTGAAGTCGTATTCGTTGGGTCGTTATCAGATGGGTGCTCAAACTGTTGGGCAAGTAAGCAATTTCTACGTAGGACGATATTTTGCTGATGATTTCGTGAGAGATTATGCCGCCGTTCCAGATTCTATTTTGGCGGTAACTCCTGATCAGTTGATTGAAACGGCTCGTCAATTTTTTGCATCCAACACGTGGACGTTGGCGGCAGTTACTTCGGAAGAAAAAGAGCTATTAACAAAGCTGTACGATAAGCTCGACAAGCTGTTTTAGGGTGTAATCGTAAATTGCCCGTGATATAATCAGGTTATGAAAATTGTCATTGCTGGTTTTGGTGTTGAAGGTCAATCTAATTTGCGGTATTTTCGAGAGAAGTTTCCGGAAGCTGATTTTTTGGTGGCGGATGAGCGTGAAAAAGTAGATAATTTGCCGGAAAATGTGGCTTATCAGGCGGGATTTTCGGGGCTGGAGAACGCGGATTTAATCGTTAGGTCGCCAAGTCTTCCGCCAAAAAAGATAAAGACTAGCGGTCAAATTTGGTCGGCGACAAATGAGTTTTTTGCCAATTGCCCAGCGACTATAATTGGCGTGACTGGCACAAAAGGCAAGGGGACGACGTGTAGTTTTATCTCGTCGATTTTACGCGCGGCAGGTAAAACCGTTCATTT
>CAUTOA010000006.1:0-12802 GCA_963540205.1 uncultured Candidatus Saccharibacteria bacterium | reverse complement strand
CGTCGTATTGCTTAGCGGAATTTTCAGCTCCGAAAGATTGGTCAGTAATATCTTTACCTTTATCATCTTTATATGTTGGTGTGGTAGATGATGTTGTCTGTGTTGAATCTGTTGGTGCTGTACAGCCACCGCTATTGAACCAGTAATTTCCGCTACTTGCGTCACTGCAGTCTTCTATGAAATCGTAAAGAGGCGTATCCTTAACTATATATCCGCTAGTCATGAGATCGGATATATCTGCACCATCTGGAATATCTGCATCTTTCTTTATCCATCCTTCATCTTCAGCAATTTGAATAGCCTCTTCTACTGACATATTAGCCTGGCTCTTTGTGATACCACTACATGGCATACCGGCTAAGTTTATCGCTGGATCTTCCGATGATCCGCTACCCATAGAAAAGTCTTTTGCGTATCCGCAATATTTATCAGAATACATACCACTTGCTGCTTTTGCAGTGGATGAATAAGATAATGCCATAGAAGGCAGTCTGAGAATATTAGATAGCATTGCTACTGGAATTTTACTATAAGTTCCATTAGCCATCATCATATTGCCCATATTATGGAATATACTACCTAAGAATGTATATTTACTGGATGTATCAAATGGGCTTAAGGAAGCGATATCCATTTCTTTTTGGAACTCTTCATTTGCTATTTGGATTCCATTGAACTCTGCTAATTGGCTCATTTTAAGACCCGGTAACATCTGTCCCATAGAGCCTGCTGAAAAGAATGCTGCGGCACCAACGCCGAGTGCATCTCCCAGGTCTTTATATTGAGCCTTGTTTGGTGTAAGGAGGCTTTTTGCTAATTCTATGAAGATATTTTTTACTTGCTCGCCAACTGCATATTCGAGTACTTTTTTAATCACTTCGGATAGCGCCATCTTACCTGCAAAACTAAATATCGCACTTACACCACCAGTAGAGGCTGCAACTGCCGCCTCGGCTGCCATAGAAGCATACATGGCTACTGGACTTAATATATAATCACATACACCTTCAGTAGCTTCTTTAGCTTTATTGAAACCTTGGACTATAGGATTCGTAGCTACCGAATATCCTGGAATATAATTTTTGGCGATTCCCGGCTTATTACTATTAACTCCCATTGCTGCTAGAAGATAAGGAGAATCTAGGGCTGATCCTTCGGTATTTTCAGACCCTTCCATTTTACCTCTTTCGGTTAGCATTGTACCGATTGTCTCCATCGTTTCTTGAGAGAATCCACTGCCTCCTGTAGATTCGGCAGCTAGAGCTTTTTGCCCGAATAATAATGCTGCAACAGGTTGGCTGCTTAGGCCAGAAGCCTTAGCTTGCGATCCGGGAGATAGGATAACATCCATAACCAGACCTAATAGTGGAGCTAACTGAATTGCTGCTACGCCCGCCGCAATAAGATTTGGGATTTTTACTGCAGCACAAGCTCCTGCGCTAATAGTATAGGCTAAGCCACCTTTTTTTAATTTACCTCCTAATTTGTTAACACCTTCTCTAATATTTCCAATAGCACGCCCTTCTTCGAACTTTGGAAGCTTTTCTTTTAATTTCTCTCTTCTTTCTTTTATCCCAAGTTTTTTATCAATTTTTGAAATAGCACTATTTCTTTTAAGGTTGAATTTGCTGTAAAGCCTACTTATATGTTTTCCTGTCCAGGAGCGAAAACGCATATTAAATAAGCCTGCCCTTCCATAGACTTTACTGGCAATTTTACGATTCTCTTTTTTGAGCAGTTCGTCTTTTAATTTCGATGCTTCGATAGGCTTTCCGTCGTTTACTCCTTCTATTTTCCAGTGAGTTGGATTTTTTTCTGGATATCCTCGTCCTTTTACGTCCATTTCTTTACCATTAGCATCAACTGGGATTAATCCAGATTTCTTGAATTTCTTAAGAGCTCTATTGGAAAGTCGTCCTGTTTTGCAGCGTATTTTTTTACTTTTACAAATTCCCGCATCATCGCCGGCGTCAATCATTTTATTCATGACCTTTTTCATGCGAACTTCTTTAACAATTGATGCGGAGTCGTTTTTTTGGGTAAAGTTTTCCATTATATTTTGCAACATCGTTGCTGGACTAAGAAATATTCCCATAATTCCACCACCTAGTCCCAGTGTTCCAGCAATAGCTGCAATTGGTCCGCGTTTTTTCAGTAAAGACTTAAATGTTACTGGACTTTTCTTTTTTCCCGCAGACGGCTGATAAAAACCGTTGCCTGGAACAGAAGATTCTTGGTTATTAACGGCGGCGCTGGCGGAATCGTTTTGATTAGGATTCAAATCTGAATCTTTATTATCAAACTGAGATTCAAGGTCATTTATGGCATCTTTTTCGCGATCACTTAACTCTGATCCACTGTCGTAGCCAGCCGAGATTTGATCAAACTTAGCCTGCTCAGCAGGATTTAATCTGCTGTCAGTTTCGGAATCCGTCGTGTAATCAACTCGTGCCATATTTTCTCTTTATTTTTCTACACCGCTCCGTATCCGCCGATTGGTGAATCTGACGGTTTTATTTGTTGTGATACGGGATTTGTATTGATCAAATTATATTCGGTATCACTAGCCTGAATCTGGATGTGAACGTGATTTTGTCCAGCAAAGAATAACCCTTGTCCAACTGGGAAATTGGCTAGTCGCTTCTGCTCTTCATCTGTCAATTTAAACACTTGCGCCAAAACGTCAACGGCGCTGGCGGACTGTTTCAAAAGTAGCTGCATTGAGGAGTTGGACACGATTGCTCGTCCCATCTTGCTTCCGACGAAGTCTTCCACATCCTGCGTGATCGTCGTTAATCCTAATTGATATTTGCGGGCGCGCTTGGCTAATGAGAATAAGAAATTGGCAGAATCGTCATATTTCATCAATTGCCAAGCCTCGTCAACAATCAGCATACGTTTCCTCTGGTCGGTACGCGTAATATTCCAGATGTGATTCAGAACAATATACATCGCCGTTGGTCGCAGTTCATCTTCCAAGTCGCGAATATTAAAGACGACCATATTATTATTAATATCAATATTACTCTGTTGCGAGAATATTCCAGCAAAAGTTCCAGAGGTAAATTTGCGAAGTCGCTGAGCCAGACTTGGACCAGTTCCGCCCATGTGAAGCAAAGTGTCGTATAGGTCGGAAATTGTCGGTGGCGTGGAATTGTGTGTTAGTGGATCCGAAGTAATACCAACGCGCGCGTAAGTGTCGATTAATGCTTGATCAATATCAGCTTCTTCCGCCGGTGATAGTCCCGCTACGACTTGCCCACCGACTCCTACTCCTGCGCCGCCCAGCATTTGCCTGAGCAGTCCGTGTAGCGTAACTAAGTTGGCTCGCAGTGCGTCATCTGCCTCATCAGTATCAATCACACGCGGCAAATCAAACGGATTGATCCTCGTGTCGCTACTTAAACTCAATCGAATATAGCTGCCACCAACCGCGTCGCATAGTTTTTGGTACTCATTTTCTGGGTCGATAATCACAATATCAGCCCCGACCATCATACTTCTTAAAGCTTCCAGCTTAACGGTAAATGATTTACCAGCACCAGACTTAGCGAACACGACCATATTGGCGTTTTCCAGAGAGAATCTATCAAAAATCACCAATCCATTATTATGCATATTAATTCCGTAAAGTACGCCCTTATTGTCCGTCAAATCGGCTGAAGTGAATGGGAAGCTGGTTGAAATTGCGCCAGTGTTCATGTTGCGACGAATCTGTAGTTCATCAGTCAATTGTGGAATAGAGCTATTCAATCCCTGCTCCTGCTGGCTGGAAGCTACTTTTGAGAACACCAATTGCTGGCCAAAAATAGTTTCAATTTTATGCTGGATGAAGTTTAGCTCGTCCAAGCTGTCGGCGTAAAGCGTAATATATAAGCCGTAGCGGAAGAACTTTTCGGCGCCAATCTGCAATTGATCTCGCAATTCTTCGGCGTCTTGCAAAGCCGCTTCCAAGCCTGGGTCGCGCACCTTTCCTTTTTCCATGTTTATGTTCATGGTTGCTTCCAGCTGAGTAACTTTTTTACGCAGGTTATTCAGGACAATTTGCGTATCGACTGGATAAATAAACATACTAATGTCCAGCACTTCATCGATGTTAATGATTGAGCTAAGCCAGCCGGTGTAGATTTGGCGAGGATAGCCATAAACATACATTGTGCGACCGTATTTTGAGCCAAGTCGGAAATGGTCGGAATGAAGCTCAATACTACTTGGCGCGATAAAATCACGCAAAGTCCGAACACCAGTTAAGAAGGCCTGTTCGACTTCGGCTTGCTCTCTTGCTCGTTGCTGAGCAGCAATATCAACGGCATCTAATTTCTTCTTTGCCATTATGACCTTCCTCCTCTCGGTGACGGACCAGTTCCCTTAGTTACGTAAGTGGTCGTAAGCTCGCTTGGGTCAATTTCTTCTAGTGATTCACGTGACGACGTGTCGGGATTATATGAAGTGTAGAACAACTCGCCCAGTTGCCTGGTGTTTAATTGCCAACTTTTTACGCCCATTTGGAATAGTCCGTTCATAACCGAATCGATGCGGTTTTTAATTTCATCTTTGGCTTTGGTGTAAGTAACTTGGTCAATTTTTGTTACGGTCGCCTCTTTTTTTCCGCTAAAGAAGCTATTGAATAGTCCCTTAGTTTGCTGCTTGAAGGCATTTTCCTCGCCAGCTGGATAATATGGAACGACAACATAAAAACTCTTATCCATAATGTTTGCTTCTTGTGCCAGAATATCAATGAAATCCATATAATCGTCCATTAAGACGTTGAGAAGCATATTGTCTTGATTGCGGCGAATTTCAGCTAATCTGTCCAGGTACGGACCAATGTCCACGCGGCGTGAACGAATAAGAACTTGAATTGGGAAATATAGAGAGTTGATGAAGTTTTGATAGCTAAACTCAATTCCCTCTCTTTCGCGTGAACTCATCAGGTCAAAGTTGATCGATTCACATTCCACTACCGCCCGAAAACTGCCATCACTCATGATGATCATATTTTCGCGCATCTCAGAGAAAAGCAGCGTATTCTGGGTGCTAATTGGTCCTTTTTGCTTCTTGTTGTCAGGGGTTTTATCTGGAGCTGGTGTGGTTGGATTTGGTCTCGAACCAATTGCCCCTGATGGCTGCTGAGAGACACCAGGAAGAGCCGCATTGGTTTGCGGAACCTGCTGATAAGATTGTTGATTTTGTAACTCTGGTTGCATAAACCCCACCTAACGTAGTGAAATCACCACTTCCTCATCTGATAATTTATTTTCTTGCTGAATTCGATTTGCCTCACGCGCAATCGTTTCAATCGAGAGGTCGCGGTTATTTGCCAGTTCTATTATAGCAGGTGGCACCTCGTTTACGCTAGTTTGCGGCGTGGTTGTCGGTCGAGTTTGAGCTGGAGTGCTTGCGGCAGGCCGTTCGGACGCTGGATTTAATACAGATTGACGCATCGTTGGGTACGGATTCATTTGTAGCGGTGTGGCTGGAGTAGGATTATCTGGTTGAGATGATTGAGATGGTTGCACGGGAGGCGGCGTAGCAGATTGCCCTGTTTGCATCTTTTGGATAACTTCTTGTCGCCTACGAACATCTGACTGATTTATCAAGTGATTGATATTTTGCGCTGTAGTGCTATTTTCATCCAATATGTCGTTAGCTGCCTGTCCTTCGTTGAATAAGTCAGCACGCATTGAGCTATTCGGATTATTGACGCCACGAATTGACCAGCCCTGACTATCTACCAGATTCGCCAAATATGATAATCTTCGCTGGACTTCGGCTTGATCGTAATTGTTACCGTAAGTCTTTTCCTCGACTTTTGGCGCGATAACTTCGACCAATCTTTCAATTCCATCAGGCTGCCATAGTCGCTTTTTTGGTTTTAGCATAAAAGAAATAACCGCCGCCAAATAAACTTCCATTGGCTGGTCTTTTTTAAGCGGTAAGGCCAAGGCTCCAAAGAATAGAATTATCGGCACAGGAATTATTGCCAAAGGTAGAAAAATTGTACTCAAACCGTATGCGATAGCGATTCCGATAACAGCTATAATTAAGAACACAAACTGCCGGAAACTAAACGGCCCGAGCAGTTTGTCCTCCGCCTCGACATCTTGAGGAACTTTATACACCGACATACTGCTTATATTATATCAAAATATGGAGATTATAACATGTTGCGGAAAATCTCAAATTGCTCTTTAGTTGCGTCAGTTGCATTAGCTGATAACCTCCTGTCGGTAAGAATTGTATTGATAACTTTCTTAAGATCTTGACGTTTCTTATTACTAATCACAGAGGTAGTATTTACAGCTTCCATCAATAACTTAACAGCGTCAGCATCCGTAGTTGCTAAAGTTTCTGGTTTATATTTACCACCCTCTAGCCAATTGGCAAAGTAATTCATGAGGTCATCCCTGTTATTAATAACACCCTTTAGCGTATCATCGATAAGTTTACCGCCCATAAAGGATGCCCTATTCTTTATGCCAGATTCTGCTAATGCTGAGGCTGCGGAAGCGCGGAATTCTGGTGGTAATTCGCTAAGAAGCTCGGCAACTTCTGTTGCGGTACCGTATTTAATCTGCTCTTCAATTGCGGCTTCACGTACGAATATGCTATCCCTAGTCAATCTTACTCCGCCAGGAAGATTTATAGATGTTCTGCCTAAGGCTAATCCCTGTCTCTCTTCTGAACTTAGCTTATAGTGCTTTATAATTTGACGAGCCTCGTCGACCGACTTAGCGTATTCGCTACGGCTGGTTGCTATAGCTGAAGCTAAGGCCGCATTTGCACCGATCAAATTGCCATTCTCGTCTGTAAATACGTTGCCGCCAGCCTTCTCTCGAAGTTCCTTGCTGTTTATCAATTGATTTGCAAATTCACTATGTTGTTGACGTTGAGCGTTATTCTTAATCAGACCTGCCGTTGCAATCTCAGTTTCCAAGTCTTTAATATCTGACATAAATTGGGCTTGTTGCTGGTATGATTTAGCATCTCGCCAATTTGAATATTTAGTTGACTTAGCTCTTAAAGCGCGATCATAAAATGGCTGTTTATTATATATACCATCTGCCATATAACCTTGAGTCGCTTCAAGATAACGATTGTCATCTTGTGCGGATAATAGATCTGCTCGCCTGGAAGCTTGTCTGGCGTCTAAGTCTGACCTCTTGTATCTGGCTGTATTTCTAAATGAATTTTCGGCATTTTTCTGTGATGTTTCTAGATTTTTCTTGCGCAGTCTGCTGTTGTGATCTGCCCAACGACGTAAACGATTTGGATTGAATCGCGCCATATTGGAATTAGCCAACTTCTTATTTTTAATGGTCTCACGACGATCTTTAGCCCAGTTCTTAGACCTGTCGTATAATCCCTTATTCTTATCATTAACAAATCCGGCAAACTTACCCAATACTCCGCCACTGAACTTCATAATTAGAGGAGTTATAGCCAAAGGTATTATTTGAACCAGCATGCCTAGTACGTGCATTATTGCGCCATTTGAGCCAGAGGCATTTTGTATAATTAGTATTCCTGCCAGTTGAGCTCCACCGAATACTACAGCGAATGCTGGGAAAAACACTAGCATTGTTAAGAATAAATCTCGCCATTTTTTAAACCACTTTTCTGTTCCAGGTAGCAAGTAGCAAACAAATGCTAGTGGTGAAATTATGATTAATATAATAATAAGTGCTTGACGAGCAGCCATAATTAGGAGTATGAGGAGCAAAGTTAAGCCAGCTAATGTCGCGGCAGGTACTAGCATTGGTAATAGTTCAGTAGTAAGTACTAACGATACGGCGTATCCTGCTCCTACCGCCAACGCTCCATTCGACAATGCTGTACTGATAACCTCTGACCACGTCCATGTACTTGTATTTTCTCCTACGGTGGATATTGTGTTTTTAATTCCCATGAAAGCATCCTGGAAAGCGTAGCCGGCTATGTTTGATAAATCCAGTAATATAGCACAAATCGTAAATGATAAGTTGACCAGTACTGCCGCAATTACTAACCTAGGAATCATCTTTTTAACGCCGTAATTGCTAATCCCTACAGAGGTCAATTGTGAGTAGATAATCACCAAAAACGCCACAATAAACGCCACGTTGCTAATGTTTCGCATAATGACCCACGCCAGATAAATTCCGCTGTTTTGATTGGTTGTTTCTAATGGCTTAGTTTTTAAGAATTCCTGAAGTGCACTGTACATAAAATCAATGCCATCAGCTAGCCAGTTAGAAACTGGACAGATAAACCATCCTATTCCCTGTACATCACAGGAAGTGCTGGTTGAATTTTCAGATGGCGATTCAATTGAAATAGTTGAAGTGTCGGTTTGCTCGTAGGTATCTGGCGGCGTAAAAGAATAAACTGCATAGGTTGCGGAACTTAGTGAAGATATTTCGCTTGACGGGAAATAAATAACTTTAACTTCTTTTTTATTTTTATCCTCGTTTATGAAAACAAGTGAATTGTCAGGTAAATTAAACTTCTTGACTTTGTTGTTATCTGTTAGCCTGGTATATTTTTTATTAGAATAGGTTAAATCATGACCATCCCATGTTGCATCTGCGGCATAAACAGAGGTTGAGTGTGTTAAGGTATTAAGAAAAATGCCTACCAGCATCCCTGCTATCAGCAACATAAACCACTGCAACCACTTATTAAGAAGCTGCCTGTACGAAATTAACCACTCCATTCATGGTTATATTAGCATTTTTGATGGAAAAAGTCAAGAGAGCGTATGAAGCATGCGTCTAGTTGCCTCGTCGTTTAGAATCCTCTAATGCCTTTCTTACATCTCCTTGAGATGTAGCAATAATTAGTTTCTCCCCAGAACTACTATTATTCTCATTATTATTCTTATTATTAGCAATTTTATTTAATGCTTGAACGACTTCTGGGTCAAGCTTAGCAAAAGTTGATCCTGATGGGTTTATTGCATTTGTCGCTTGGTCACTGCTTATACCGCCACCGTTAATCCTATCAAGCTGGGAACTTTTTGTCATACCAGTAAATTTATCTAGGGAAATAGACTCTTTCGCTGCCGCATTATGAGCACCATCTATAGTTGAGCCTTGTCCGCTTGCCCACTTTAGTAATCCAGGGTCCTTATCGAATACACTACTATTAGACTCTTGAATATTGCTTCTAAGTTTCGCACCCATGTCGTCGCTCATGTAGCGTTTAGATTCACTTTCACTAATCGCCTGATTATGTGCGTCAATACCCCCTGGACCTCGACTAGACAAGAGTATGTTTTGTGCGGCTCGAGCTTTTACATCGTCTCCGTTTTTGATGGCATCAGATAAGGCAGATTTCAATTCTTGTATGGAAGCATTTCCGAAACTTATTTGTGCGTTTTTAACTTCTGTAGAAATTAATGAATGAGTCATCTCTTGAATTCGCGCCTTTGATCCAGGCAATTCTAAGCTACGCAGTCTGCTATCATATTTTCCAGAGGCAAGAGATTCTTTGAACCCTCTATCTGCGTATGCTTCATAGTTTGCTTGATCAATTTGACGAAGTTTTTTACTGTCACTGAACCGCTTCATGGCTTTATGGGTGCCGATAGTGAATGGATTTTTTCGTCCACCTGGACCCTTACTTAAAAACTCTGCCTTCCTAGATGACATCATGTCTGAAGCTGTATTTGACACTAATCCGCCAAGCCGTGAAACACCCAATTTATTAGCAAAGCCACCAATGCCACCTACGATTTTGCCCATGATTGAGTTGGATTTTATAGCTATAACAGCTACCATAAATGTTCCAATAAATAGTGCAGCTAAAGCCATGAGTCTCTGTATAGTACCAGACTTCCCTTCTCCTAGCGTGATTGAAGCTGCAAACTTTAGTCCGCCATAATATATAGATGCTAGAGGATAAAGAAAAACCAATCCAGTAAACATGCTTTTCCATTTGTCAAATAGTTTTTGAGTATTTGGCAATACCCAAGCCACTAAAGCTACAGGAGAAAAAATAGCCAATATAGGAATAAGCATAGATCTTACTTGTAGTGCTAACAGGCCCGCTATAATTCCAATAATTGCTGGGATGATCATGGCGCCCAAGAACAATATTATGGCAGGCCAACCCAATACTGCACCAGCCGCTAAGGTGACTCCAACACTACCAACAACGGTAGCAGAAAGAAGTATAGAATCAAATAATACAGACCATCCATTTGCTGCTTTAAGCCCAGAGTATGATTCAAATCCACTAAATATACTGTCTATACTTTTACCGGTGATATTAGCAATATCAATTATCACCTGCATGAGATAGTAAGATATATTAATAGCTACCGCCACAATAACAAGTCTTGGTAGCATTTTTTTGATACCGTAATTGGATATTCCAATGTTTGATACCTGAGATATAACAATTCCTAAAAATATAACGACTAATATAGCGTTAGCTAAATCGCGCACCTTTGTCCACGAGTCGTAATAGGTTCCACTTCCATCAAGGGGGTTGTTGATTAGAAGAAATTCAAAAATAGACCAAGCCCCATCCGCAAAACTAATAGCGACGTTTATCGCTGGACATATAAAATATCCCAATAGTCCGCTATCCAGCACATCTCCGCAGTCCTTTTTATTTTCTTCGGTCGCTGCTGACCCTGAGGTGTCTACATCTTTTTTTATGTCATCCCATGCAATAGGTGCTTTATTATTATTTACCGTATCTTTGTCTAGTCCAGAATTTTTAGCTATACAGTCGGTAAAAAGTTTATCTATTTGTTCATTACTTTTATCTTGTCCGTCTGGACGTTTAGCGACAGTTCTAATAGCACTAGCTATACACGTACCTATTAACATTTTCGCGAGTTTTTTCTTGGCGGCGTCATCACAGAACCACCCCTTCTCTGATGCTTGTGATGGTGCCCCTGGAAGCGATTGATACTTACATCCGGCAGCAACCTTATCTGCGTCTGAGAGTCCCAAATACCATGGGCTGGCCTCAATTTTAGGATAGATTAGATTTACTAGACCGTTCTGACCTGCTTTATCAGCGAGTGCTTCGGCATTTTTTTCAACTGCACCTTTATTTGTGGAGCTTTTATTCTCTACGCAATGACCTAGTTTATAATTTGTAACTATCCCTTCGCGTTCGTTCTTTCGAGTTCCAGTTTTAAAATCTGCTCTCCATCCTTTAGTACAGGTGATTACTGGATCTTTAGGGAAGAGCGACTTCCAGCTACATCCCCACCAGCCACTTTTTCCATCTTGTTCTGGTGTAGATCCTTCAGGACACTTAACAGACCCACTATGTATACGGTGCGGATTATCTGTCGCAAAAGCCGGTTTGGCTGTAAGAATAGTAGAAAATAATGCCATTAATATAAAGCTCATGCACACATAAAAAGCTTTATATTTTAAGCCATTCTCATAACTACGCCCACTAATAAACATAAACACCTTCATTTAATCATATATGAAGGTGTTTATGCAAGATTTTATTAGAGTTTATCTTGGTCTTTGTGTATCGTAAAAATTTTTTACCTCAGGAATTTCACAAATTTGGATTTTCTTTCCTTTACCTTCAACAACGTTAGGGCCGTCACAAACAGTGTCTACAGACCTAAGGTCTGATAATATTCCATATAATATTGTTGTTTTACCGTCTTCTGGAGCGCCGTGCCCTTTAGTTGATTTATCTAATGGTTTGTTAAGATAAAACAAATTTCCTTTGTTCTCACCTGGGCCAATTTCTGCATTAATTATTATTACACTAGTTTTGTTAATTGTACCGTCTTCTGGTATACCGTCTTTTGCTTTTTTACTAAAACACGCAAAAAGGCTATCTACTGTGTCACGTATACCACCACCTACAGGTTGTAGTATATCTGCCTCTGGGTCTTCTGGCTTACGCTCACTAAAAGCATTACCATGCCTTTCGCCAAAGTATTCTTTGATAGGCTTTACTAGTTCGCCCTTTTCTATGGTGTCACCATATATTTGTGCTTTTGTAGTTCCGTAAGATTGTTCGAAGTTTATTCTCTTTAATTCTGATTTAGCATAGCCAATAGTATAGGCGTCTATAATGGAGTTCATTATGTCGTCTGCGGTCATGCCAATTTCTGACGGCAACAAAGAATTATCGTTTTTGTAAGCGTATGCAAGCATGCCGCCGTCATAAATTGCTGTCATGATAGTACGTGAAATCTCACTTTGAACTTCTTCATAATTATCTGCGGTTGCAAGCCAATAACCGTTTTCAGAGTCAAAAGTTTCAGATTTATATCCGTGATTTCCGAAAACCCAATTTGTAATACATTTAATCCGATCGGTATAATAATTACCTTCTTCTTTTTCTTTGTCTGTAGCGTTTTTGAACTTATCTTCTAATGATTTCAGATTCCTAGCGAAATCTTCCAGTCCGACAAATTCCATTTTTACTTCTTGAGTTTCTGGAGTTGGAGATTCTGTTGGTTTTTCAGGCTCTGGTCCTATTGATGATTCGATAGGAGCTGGAGTAGTTTGTTTTGCGTCTGGAACTTTTTTCGCGCCGCAAGCACCTGCAAATACTGCTGCTGCGGCGATTGCGCCTGCTTCTAGTACGCGCCTCCTAGTAAATGTTTTCTCTGAACCGCTTGGGTTATTGAGCTTATTAGGGTTATAAACCATAACGCTTGGGGTCCTTTCTCTGACATTGTCAGGTATTTTATTGTAAAAACTCCTTAGACTTTCCAGTCCAATTGGCTATATAATGACATAAATTGTACAGAAATGCAATAAAAATGGCATATTTTCCATAAAAAAACACCCTATCAAGGGGTGAATTATCTGTGGCGCGCTCG
>CAUTOA010000005.1:0-13213 GCA_963540205.1 uncultured Candidatus Saccharibacteria bacterium | reverse complement strand
GCTCAGGAACTTTCGGCACATCAATAATAGTAGAAAACGTCTTATTTGACGGCAATCCAACAGCCACATTGGACGTCTTAATTCCAGCCTGACCAACAGCAGTCATAATAGCCTCACCCAAGCGTCGTTTAGACTCTGGAGAATCACCGCTCGTTATCTTAGAATCAACTGGCGTATAACCGTAATGAGACAAACTCCATCCCGTGCCAGTACGAGACAATTGAACCACCCGCACCGCATTCGTATCGATGTCCAGTCCGAAGAATTCGCCCAACCCTTTTGCTAATTTCATAACTAATAATAATTATATACATTAGCGTTTTAATTTGCAAACTTTTAATATCTTGGCGGCAATTCGCGAACATTCATCGTGCTGATCGCGCCAGTGTTTCGATAATTATTGTAAGCCCAAATATAAGTGTCCGCTCTTAAGTTGATGATTTCTGCTGGAGTTCCAGGGTGCATATTCGGATCATTCTTTGCAGATGAAGCATGCTTTCCACCGTATGTTCGCCGCAAGAACAAGCGTCCAGTTTTAATTGGTCCGTTAACCTTCAGTTGCTTCTTACCGCAAGAAGATTCAGAAACTCCACTTAGCCAATCTCCGAAGCTAATTACCACGCCACAAGTACTGACATAGCCATCTTTTTGAGTAATCAACCAAGCATTCACTTCCCCGACCGAAGGCTCTATAATAATATTTTTCGCGTAGATAATTAGTTGTGGCAATTGACGCACGTCATTCGTGTCTGTGTATAACAAATCGCCCGAAATCCTGACTACGCCCGAGGACTTTATGACTATACTCTTGCCTACGCTTAATTTTGACCCCGTTAAGGTTACGTTTCCAGCGCTATATTCACCTGTAACCAAGCTGTTGACATCCACACTACCGGAAACACTACCCTTGACGCCACCAACCGACGGTAAAGTAAAATTATCTGGAACTGAACTGGTGCTGCTAAAATTACCAAACTTTGGAGTATTAGCGAAAGTTAATTTGTTGTAATCGCGTGGATTTACACCCGAGCGACCATTAAACGATGATGATAATCCAGCCCCTGAAGCTGATTCAGCATTACCATTGGCAATAATTCCATATTCACCCCAAGAACCATACATATTCTGATAAGTACGATCCATCGTATACGATAGCGATATATCACTAATCACCAAACCCATATGAGACGGGTTGGACTTAACGTAAATATCAATCACATTTCCATCTCCATACAAAACAGTACCTGGTTTCATTTCGGCAGTAAATCGAGAACCAGACGTAAACCCTGGAAGCGCCCAACCTTGATGCTGTACACCACTAGACACACCTCCTGCATTTCCTACGGTATCCATTTCATAGCCGTTTATTTTTACTCTGACATAATTATCGGCAGCACCAGCAAAATTAAGACTCAATTTTTTAGCATTTTTTAACTCATTCAATTTAACATTTTTTAACCTAAAAACATAAGTATTTCCACACTCCAACATCTCCGCACCAGTAATAAAAAGACATTTTTTTATGGATGGGTCTGGTTTATCACTTGAGTGAGTATGACGTCCATAGCTATTAATACTAATCCACTTTGCATTCGGAATATCATCCCAAACGCCCTGATGACAATATGGACTACCAGGAATAATGGGAGACTTTCCTACCAAGTTTTTATCAGCTATAGCATCACACGGAACAAAACCCTCACTTTGATGAAGTCCGCTTCCATCACGCCACCAAGTCGTTACGGCAGTTCTCGCTTCATATTCATTAGTTAGGTTATTCGCATTGCCTCGGCAATTTGGCAGATCCTCGACTGTATTGGTGGATTTATTATACGCTTTCTGATTACCATTACCTCCGTATGAATCTTCCGAACAAATTATCGACCAATGTTTATCCGGCTTATCACCATCTTTATATCCATAATTACTAGAATTAACAACCTTATCTCCTTTAAGAATATTACCGTTTCTATCTAAACCTGTACCCCATAGCCCCATTGATTGCATCGTAGGTTTATCTACAATAGTCTGACTATCTGGTCCAATTATAGTATTAGATGTTGTGCTGGTAATTACATCTTTATCTGTTTTTATATCTCCACCCCAAACCTGAACTTTTGGCCTCTTTGAAGTTTTGACACACTTAATCGCATACCTAAAATCTGTCGAAGAAACCAGACCATTATAACCGCTAACCATCGCAACATAGCATAAACTATCATTGGAGTTCAATTTCACACCTCCAAGCGTGTCGGTAGTATTAGTCGCAATTGTCGTTAATCCAACATTAAGCTGGTTATTTCCGCCATTACCGATAATCTCTTTACATGTACTACTGTCAATATTCAGCTCCCTATGTTGCTCTTTTATCAATCGCACAACCGCACACGACCAATCATGAGTCGTTCCGCTTGCTAATGAAATTGATGCTCCATCCATACTCGAAACTTCTGTGTCTCGAGAAATAAACCTAGCAAGTGCATACGAAGAGCTTTGTGTTTTAGCTGGTCCTTTATTACTTAAACCAGCATTTATGCCATCAACACTAGTAGCGCTTTCTGCGTTAATGTAATCTGAATTGACATTCACCGAAGGTTCGACATCATAATCATATGGCACCTCAGCACAAGCATAAGACGAATATGTCCAACCAGTAGTTGATCGAGCACTCCCCTTACTCCAATAAACTCGCTGACAAATGCGCTTTCCCATATCCTCTTTCTTGATGACTCGCGTATACATAAATTTATTTTTTCCAAGCTCGCCATGAAGATCTTCCAATCGAGATTTACCATTTAACGCCTCCATAGAGGTAGTGAGATAATCCGCTGGGTTATATTTACGAATCCAAGCATAATCGCTCCATTTAGATTTATTCTCAAATTTCGCAGAACGTTCACTATGCCAAGCGCCTCGCCCGTTTAAGCTCGTATCGCTATCTATTGGCTGATTCGTTCTTAGGTCAAAGACATCTTGTTGAACACCAACTATAACATCATCCGTAGGACCATTCTGAACACGAATACCATGCCACCAGTCGACAGTATCGCCGGGCTTTACGTTCTTTAATCTATTCGGCCCACTCTTCCAATCAGAGCCGTAATTTTCAGCATCTGCCGAATTAAAATTCTTAGTTACCCAAGATTCACCCCATAAAGTCCAATTTGGCGAGCTTGGCGCTGCGTACGTATAGATAAAAAAAGCCGTTACCGAAATAGCCAAAGCCACTACTATTGCCAGCATGCCCACCTTAGGCAATGAGTATTTTCTTCTCATGCTTATAATTATATCAAAGATTACGCAGATGATATAATAAATATATGAGTTTATCTATTGGAATCGTTGGTTTACCAAATGTCGGCAAATCGACACTTTTTAACGCTTTAACAAATAACGACATTTTGGCGGCTAATTATCCGTTTGCGACAATCGAGCCGAACACAGGAATTGTTCCCGTGCCAGATAATCGCCTGCAAATTTTAGCCGATCTTTATCACGCGCAAAAAATTATTCCAGCCACCGTCACTTTCGTCGATATCGCTGGGCTGGTTGCTGGCGCATCCAAAGGTGAAGGTTTGGGCAATAAATTTCTACACAATATCAGAGAGTGTGACGCGATTATCCACGTTGTCCGTGCGTTCGAAAATTCAAAAATTTTGCGCCACGATGAAGCGCCAATTGACCCAAAAAAGGATATTGACATTATCAATACTGAGCTTATTCTGGCCGATCTACAAACTCTTGAAAAACGCCTGCCTCAACTTCAAAAAGAAGCCAAAGCAAACCCAAAAGCTCGTCAAAAAGTTGAATATCTGCAGTTTTTAATCGACAATTTACAAAAAGGCGTACCAATTTCCGCCCTGTCAGATGTGGATTTTGAGGCAATTTCCGACCTGCAACTTCTTACCGCCAAGCCAGTCATTTATGCGTTTAATGTCGACGAAGAAGGATTGAACAATTCCGATCTACAGAGCCAATTGACCGAACTTGTAAGTCCCGCAAAAACTGTCTTTGTCTGTGCAAAACTGGAAGAAGAATTGAAGGGATTATCTGAAAATGACGCCAAAGAGCTATTAGAAAGCTACGGCGTTGAGGAAACTGGACTCGCCAAACTTATTCATGCAGCCTACGATACGCTCGGACTACAAAGCTACTTAACTGCGGGCGAAAAAGAAGTCCGAGCTTGGACAATTCACAAAGGCTGGACTGCACCGCAAGCCGCGGGCGTTATTCATTCGGATTTTGAGCGCGGATTTATTGCCGCACAAATTGTCGATTTTAACGATTTAGTCGCTGCAGGATCAGAAGTTAAGGCTCGTGAAAACGGCAAAATTCGCACCGAAGGAAAAACTTACGTTATGCAACCGAATGACGTTGTTGAGTTTCGGTTTAACGTTTAGCTAATTTCAATTTATAAAATCGCTCGAGATTGCCCTTACTGCCAGCCACTTCGCTATCCTTTTTGTCTAAAACAACGAAATATTTCCTCGCCCAATCTTCAAAATCGGATAAAATCTGCCGACGAACTTTATCGTTTTTAATAATTCCCTTATTAACCTGATGCCGCCCCGCTTCGAATTGAGGCTTCACCATAGCAATTAAAACAGTGCCGCTATTCATCAAATTTTCTGCCACGTGCGGCAAAATTTCCCTCAGAGATATAAACGACACATCGCCCACAATAATATCAATTGCTTCATCTGTATAAAAATCACGAATATCGGTCTTTTCGTGAAGAACAATTTTTGGATTCGGCCTCAAACTTGGATGAAGTTGATCCGTTCCAACATCAACAGCAAATACCTTTTTAGCGCCGTGACGCAGCGAATAGTCAGTAAATCCGCCCGTACTCGAACCAATATCCAGAACAGTTTTATCCTGAAAATTAAGATGAAAATACTCCGCCACGCTTGCCAGTTTTAAGCCGGCTCGCGAAACGTAAGTTTCCTTCCTCTCGAGCTTTATCTCGTCCGAATCAGACACCATAGTTCCTGATTTCTGGACAATTTTCTTATTCAAAAAAACATAGCCCAGGCGAATAAAATTATCCGCCTGAGATCTTGTTGTCGCCAAACCGCGCTCGACCAGAGCTTTATCTAATCGCTGTTTCATTAAATAGAACTATTTCTTTCGCTCGCGATATTCACCAGTGGATGTGTCAACGCTAATAATATCACCCTGCTTGATAAATGCTGGAACTTTGACAACTAGCCCCGTCTCCAAAGTAGCGTCTTTTAGCACAGATGAAGTCGTATCGCCCTTAACCACATCTTCCGTGTAAGTAACTTCCAGATATTTATTCTTTGGCAGCTCAACGTTAATCACTCGACCGTCGAAGAATTGAAGACTTAATTCGTCGCCTTCTTTCAGGTATTTACTGGCGTCATCCACGATTTCCGCAGCCAGCTCAAATTGCTCAAAGCTAGTCGGATCCATGAAATAGAATTTGTCGCCGTCGTTATACAAATATTGCGCAGTTTTATTATTTACTTCCGCAGCTTCGATTCGCTCTTGACCCTTGAAGGTCTTTGGAATAACACTTCCGTCAATTAGGTTTTTCAATTTCACGTTAACAATCGAACCGCCACGACCCATAACTTTTTGGCCGTATTCTACGACGCGATATGGCTTGCCGTCAATTTGGCAAACTACGCCTTTTTTCAAATCAGTTGGCTGATACATATTTTCTCCTTTCCAATAAAATATCTCGCTGCCAAATATGTAGTAGCAACGAGATATTGCGCATTAAACGTTCCTAGTTGCTAGTAACAAATGGCAACAAAGCCAAGTGGCGAGCACGCTTAATTGCTACTGCCAAGCTTCTCTGTTGCTTTTCGCTCAAACCAGTCTTGCTGATTGGCTCGATTTGACCGTAAACATTGATGTAACGTTGCAAAGTTTTTACATCTTTATAGTCAAAAATAATCGGTGGATTTTTCTTCAATTGTGCCATTTTAATCTCCTTATTAGAATGGGATTTCGCTTAGGTCAATTGGCTTATCGTCAATCTCCGTTACGACTTCCTCTTTTTTAGTAGTCTTTGGTGCTGCAGAACCTGAATTGTCGCCGCTTGGACCGTCTAAGAACGTTACATCTGAAGCAGTAACTTCAATTCGGCTCTGCCTTTTACCAGTATCCTTATCTTCCCAGCTATCCTGTCGCAGTCGTCCTTGGATCAAAACCCGACGGCCCTTGCTTAGATATTGCATTACCAAATCACCAAGTTTATCCCAAGCTGTAATATTGAAAAAGTCAGCCTGGTCGTCTTGAGATTGTCGATCAACAGCAATGCTGAAACTAACTACATTCTTGCCAGAAGCGGTTGTTCGCTGCTCTGGATCGCGTGTCAATCTACCCAACAAAATCACTTGATTGATACTTCGTGCCATATTCTATCCCCTCTTTTACCTTACGGCAGTTAGGCTTATTTACTTGATTCGCTTGAATCAGATTCTTCGTTGCGTGCTTTTTGCTCGCTTAATGCTTGACGAGTTTTTTCATCAGTTTTTACCAATAGGTAGCGCAAAACTTCATCAGTAATATTAAGCGTGTTTGAAATCTTCAATAAAGCTGGTGCTGGCAATTTAACCTCAAAACAAACGTAAACTGCAAAATCTTCACGCTTGATTGTGTAGGCCAATTTTTTCTTGCCCCAGTTATCTTCTTTGGTAATTTCACCACCGTTAGCAGTGATTAAACCACGTACCTTATCCAACGCTGAATCTAGATTAGCCTCTAAATCCGGGTGAATAAGAACAGTTAGTTCGTATTCGTTCATGTTTCCTCCTCTGGAATCCATTTACGGATGCTTATGCTGTCTCACACAAGCTTAGGTTAATATTCAATTGCTATTATATCACTAAACAGCCAATATTGCCAATCTTACCACTGATAAATCGTAGCAATTGCTATTCCGCCAGCAGTTCCTCAAGCTCTTCTGGACTAGAAATCAAAACATCGCGCGGCTTAGAGCCGTTCTGCGGACCAATAATTCCCCGCTCTTCCATCTCTTCAATAATTCGCGCTGCTCGCTGATAACCAATCCCCAGGCGCGTTTGTAGCATACTTGTTGAGGCCTTACGGCGCTCGACCACTACACGAACTGCATCCTTAAACTTATCGTCACCACCTTCCGACAAGTCCATCACGACGCCGCCCTTGCCGTCCAATTGAACTGGCTGCGCCACCACTTCGTCATTGTATTGCGGAGCCATCTGCATACGCAAATGATCGGCAATTTTATTCACCTCATCATCTGTCACCCAGGCGCCCTGAATACGTTTTGGTTTGCTCATACTCGTTACGTAAAATAGCATATCTCCCTGGCCTAATAATTTCTCAGCGCCAGATTGATCTAAGATCGTAATACTGTCAACCTGGCTAGCCACCGTAAAGGCAATTCGCGCCGGCACGTTTGCCTTAATCAAACCAGTAATCACGTTCACGCTCGGACGCTGCGTTGCCAACACCAAGTGAATACCAACCGCTCGCGATTTCTGCGCCAAGCGAACAATTAACGTCTCAACATCCTTTTTAGCCATCATCATGAGATCGGACATCTCGTCCATCACAATCACGATATACGGCATCGATCCATCTTCATGCTCCTGAACATTGCCATTTTCATCAGCAATTGCAATCTTCTTAGCGCGCGACTGCAGCCTCTTGTTGTATTCCTTAATGTTACGGATTTTCTCGCCCGCCAACAATTTGTAGCGTCGCTCCATCTCATTCACCGCCCACTTCAAAGCTGAAATAGTCTTCTCTGGTTCATTGATCACCGGAGTAAGAAGGTGCGGAATATCAGCATATGGCGCCATTTCGACTTGCTTCGGGTCAACCAAAATCAACTTCATATCGCTCGGACTATTACGATACAGCAAGCTACACAGTAAAGTATTAATCATCACCGACTTACCAGAACCCGTTTGTCCAGCAATCAACAAATGCGGCATCTTTCCCAGTTCACCCACAACAACTTGACCAGATATATCTTTACCAATTCCAAAACTCAAAGGATCACGAGCAGCAGCCCACTGTTTTGATGACAACGTACTTCGTAGTCGCACTTCGGCAGCCTTGCGGTTAGGCACTTCAATACCAACCGCTCGCTGACCAGGAATTGGCGCCTCAATCCTTAAGCTTTGTGCTGCCAAATTAAGCGCAATGTTAGTTTCCAGCGCCGTAATTCGCGTCAATTTAACCCCACTTGGCGGTCTTAAAGTGTATTGCGTGACTTTTGGACCAACATTAATGTCGCCCATCGCCGCCTCAATATTAAATTCAGCCAGCGTATCGTGAATTATTTGGGCGTTCTGGCGCGTATCTCCAGCATCAGCACCGCTTTCGTTCTTCTCTAATAGATCCAAGCTTGGCGCCTCCCAATTTGGATCACGAGTTGCCACCAAAGCCTGCTCTTCATTGACCTTCTCTGGCTTCTCTACTTTCTTTAATAAGCTCTTTTTCTCTTTGGCTGTATCAATTATTGGCACACCAGCATTTAGCTTAATTTCTCCCAAGTCGGTCTTCTTCTCTTCTTCCGTCGGCTGAGCAATTGACGCCTTCTTCATAACAGAACGATTATTATCGTCTTCCTTGGTATTGCTCTTAATCATCTCCCAAAGTTTACTGAAAACCGTAAACGGTGACGTCTGAGTAATAAATAGAACTGTTATAAACGCCAAAACCAGATAAATAATCACAGCAATTGCCGAATCTACCATTTTCAGTGTAGCCGTATTCAATATGTCGCCCACAAATCCACCAGAATTCGGATGCGAAGCCGTCTTCATTAACCCAAACAATCCAGAAAACCACACAATTTCCAGAATTGCCGCAAATTTCACCACTGCAGGTAATTGATTCTCTTCTGCTCGGAAAGTCTCAACCGCCAAATAAATCAGCAATATCGGCAAGGCGTACGCGGTGTAACCAATAGTTTTTACGGTCGCCATATCAATCCATTGCAAAACTGGACCACCGACGCCAAACCACGACACGACGAGTAGTAGCGACAAAAGAATAAGCATCACCGCGCCAACTTGCGACCAAAAACCCGCCGGCAAACTATGCTGCGGCTTGGCTGGTGCGGATTTTTTCGTGCTCTTTCGTTTTTTTGCCATAATCGTTTTTATTATACACTGATTTTATACTTATTAACAGATATAAAAATCAATTTAATACGCTTTTATTATAGCATAATTTACCAGTAAAATCAATCTAGAACCCTAGTACGGGCGCGCGTTCTGTCGCTCTCTGGCCTTCGTGTCATTGGCTTCAGTATCTGGTACTTGGCGCTGCGGAAAACGGCGGCGTGGTGCAGTTGGAAGAGTCATCTTTGGCTCGTCTGAGGCAGGTTTTTTACCGCGCGCTGGCGATTTCACAGCAGAATGCGTTGGTGTAGCTGCCGACTTAACAGACTTCAAGCCGCCAACTTCATTTATCACTGGAATGACAATTGGCGTTCGGCGAGTCTGATCGTACAATATATGCGTAATCTCATCTTTAATTTCTTTTTTGATAACATCCAAATCATATTTGCCAGAAAAACTGCGCGCCGCTTTTTGCTTCAAGTATTGGCGAATCATATTCATCAATTCTTCAGAGTCGCGCAAGTAAATAAATCCGCGAGAAATAATGTCTGGACTAGTCAATAATCGTCCCGTGCCGCGTTGTACAGTCAACACCACAACAAACATTCCCTCTTGCGACATGTGAATGCGATCTTTCAATACAACCTCAGAAACAACCGCGCCAGTATCATCGTACATCACGCCACCAACGTGAATTCGCCCAGCCTTCTTTGCTTGTCTTTCAATATCAATTTCAATAATATCTCCAGCATCACACACAAAAATATTCTTACGAGGAATTCCACATTCTTTTTCCGCCAATCTAGCATTATGCACTAACATATGGAATTCACCGTGAATTGGCATGTAATAAGTTGGGTTAAGCGCGTTAATCAACTTGACATGATCATCATAATAGCCGTGACCCGACAAGTGCAGCGGACCGACACCTGTTAAGTGGGTTTTACCATTCTGAATGACATCAGAACCCTCACGCATCAGACCATCAACCGTTCGCACCACGCTTTTTTCATTGCCAGGAATTGGATTTGAGCTAAACACCACAACGTCCGAGCCCTTAATCTTCATATATTTATGAGCGCCCGTCGCCATGCGATTTAAGACGGCGTTAAATTCGCCCTGCGAGCCAGTACAAACTACAGCAATTTGATTATCTGGCAATTTAACAATATCTTCCATCTTCATGATGGTGTCTTTAGGAATCTTAATCGTCCCCGAACGCAACGCCACTTCCAGGTTTTGAATCATCGAGAATCCAGCAAACGCCACTTTGCGTCCGTGCTTATGAGCCTCTTCCAAAATTAATTGCAAGCGATGCACCTGCGACGAGAAACAACTTAAAATTACTCGACTATTACTAAACTTGTCCATCACCTGACCGATGGAATACTGAATATCAAACTCCGTGTGCGTGTGCGTGCCAGCCGACTCACAGTTGGTCGATTCATTCATAAACATCAAAATGCCTTCTTTTGAAGCCACTTCCGTAAGTCGCTCAAGGTCAAACTTTTGACCGTCAACTGGACTTTCCTCAAATCGCCAGTCACCAGAATCGACAATCACACCCATTGGAGTTCGAATAATCACCGCCGTAGAATCAGGAATTGAGTGGTTAACTCGCACCAACTCGATTGAAAAATGCTTAGAAACTTGAACAATTTCGTGACTCAGCGGATCCATCACTCGATAATCCGGCTTGAAATCCACTTCTGAATCGTCCATCGTTCGATCAAGCATGCCAATCGTAAACTTAGAGCCATAAACTGGCGCTGGAATACGATGAATGAAGTGACGGAACGAACCAATGTGATCAAGGTGTCCGTGTGTAAATACGTGCGCCTTAATCTTATGCTTATTCTCTTCCAGCCAAGTAATATCCGGCGTGATGTAATTGATACCTGGATAATCGCTGCCTGGGAACAAAAAACCCATATCTACGATGATAATCTCATCATCATATTCGATGGCGTTCATATTCTTACCAATTCCCATTTCGCCCACGCCACCAATCGGAATAATCCGAAGTTTCGGCTGACCGCCGCGAACAGGCTTTGGCTGCATTTTGGCACTAAATTGCTCACCGCCATATCCGTTATAAACCGACTTATTTACAGGAATATCAATCAAGTGCTGTGAAGCCCTGAGATTAACATTCTCGCTCGTTCGTCGCTGAGCTCTAAAAACCTCACCCTTGCGAGTAGTTGTGCTATTCAAAACAGCATTATTGCTTTTCTTTGACTGCGGACGCTTGTTGGCGTCGTCTTTTTGCGGTGTTGCTAGTCGCCGCTGACCCATATTGTTATACTCCTTTTTTATTACAATATAATTCAAAAACCAGGTATAGAGGTGAACTGATGTAAATTCCTCTAGTTAGTACTTTTATATTAGCAAACCACTCGTTTTTTGTCAAAGAACAATGTTTTATAACAGAGGTCAATTAATCGTCGCCATCCACCGACGTGTGTGTGAATTTACGCTTGCCGCGATAAGCGAAGAAGCCGATTGTCAATAAATTAGACACTAACAGGAATCCAGCTAAAACCCACATGCTACCGCCGTAAAATGCGTTATCTAGCCCACCCGAAATAGCCTGGCGCAATGCGCGAATCGAGTAAGTCATCGGCACTAGCGGATTAATTGCTTGGAAGAATCCGTTGGCAGTTTGGATTGGGAATGTTCCCTCGCTGGAGCCCAATTGAAGCACCAAAAGAACCATCGCTAAGAATCGCCCCGGATTGTCCAAAACAATCACCAAAAGTGACACAATCGACATATACGCAAACGACGTCAGATAAATTGCCCCGATGAAATGCGCTGGATGCTCTGGAGTTAACCCTAAGAAAAACACCATCACCAACATCAAAATTGTTGCTTGCATAAAGGCCGCCACGCCAGCTACCGAAGCTTTAGATAGCCACCAACGAATCGCACTTTCCTGTTCAGAAAAAGTTTTGCGAATCGGATAAATAACGTTCAGGACAATTGCCCCAACGAACAAACTTAGCGACAAAACATACGGCGACAAAGCGTAGCCATAGTTCGGAACATTGCCCTTTTCGATCATTTCCGACTTCACTGGATTTGCAATTTGCTGCTGAGTCGTAGTGCCAGTTGGTTGAATTTTTATGCGATTAGAAACGTCCGCCAATTTATTCGCCAGCGTATCCGCGCCGCTTGCCAGTTGCGAAGTTCCATCAATTAACGCGCCCGAGCGACTTTCTAATAAACTCGCGCCATTCGCCAATTTTTGACTGCCCGATTTTGCTTCGCTTAAGCCGTTTGTTAAGCTTGCCGAGCCCGCCAGCAATTGATTATTCGCAAATCGCACGCTGTTGTAGCCGTTAAATGCGGTGATTGCGTTTGGCGTCAATTGATTCACGCCGTTATTTAATACAGAAACTCCAACCTGAAGTTGCGTTTGCTGCGCCGATAATTGCTGAGTTAGCACTCGAAGATCTTTAAGTAGCATTGTCGTCTGCGCGCTAATTGTCTGAGTTTTTGTGAATGCTTGATAAATATTGCTAATTTGCGGCAAACTTATCGTCGTAGATTTACTGCCAGAAGCGGCTGCTTGCGCGCCCAAGGTCCGCAAAGTGCCGCCCGCCGTCAACAAGTCGGATTTCGAATCTTCTATTGTTTCCTTTAAAGTTTGCGCGGTCGTTTCTACCTTGTTTTGCTGAGCCACGAGCGCTGGCGATGGATTACTCACGCTGGCGTTTAACTGATTTATGCCCGATTGCAACTGTTTCATTCCGTTAGATAATTGTGACAATTGAGATTCTGTCGGCAAATTGTTCGACAATTGCCCCAATCCCGCCTGCAATTTACGAGAACCGTCGCTGAGTTGCGCTAATCCGCCAGTCAAGGATTGCTGGTTTACTGCCAACTGTTTCACGCCGCCAACGTATGTTTGTGTGCCAGATTGCAATCGCCCTAATCCGTCGTGCAAAGTTGACGCGCCGTTAGCCGCCGTGTCCAGCCCCATTCCAAGCTTGTCCAAATTCTCCAAGATTCCCTTAGCGTACGCCTGGGTGATTTGCTCAGACACCGAAGATTTAACCTTGGTGGCAGCTTGATTACTGACTAGCGAACCGATGTAGTTTTTCGCTGGCGTGGTCGTA
>CAUTOA010000004.1:0-13986 GCA_963540205.1 uncultured Candidatus Saccharibacteria bacterium | reverse complement strand
CCGAGGCGATGTCTGGAAATTTGCGAGTTGAGAGTAAATATAAAGAGGGAAGTACTTTCTATTTGGAAATTCCTCGTATGAATAGCTCGGAAGCTAAGCAGCGATTAGAATCTGCAGAAGCTGAAAAGCCCGAAGATAAAACGCCGAATTCTCTGGCTTCAGAAAAAATTGAAATTGCCACAGAAGAGAAGACAGAAGATGTCGCAATTGAAAATAATAGCGAAATTGTCGATTCAAATCCAGTCGCAATCGCAACTCCAGAAAATCCAGCTCCAGCCGCGCCCGCAGCCTCGACGACCCAGCCAGAAATTCCACAACCAGCCAGAAATTCTTCTGAGCCGACGCTGGCTGAAATTGAGGAAGAGTTGCGAAGAAAACGCCAGCAATTGTCCATACCTGGCCGCGAATAATAGCCATAAGGGCTATGGATTTTTTGTCAAAACTTCAGTATAGTATAAATATATGACAAAAATTTTATTGGTTGAGGACGACAAAAGTTTACGCGAAATTTACGGCGTACGACTTTTGGCGGAGGGCTACGATATCGTTTCGGCGGGCGACGGCGAAGAAGCTCTGGCCATGGCAATTAAAGAACGTCCGCGATTAATCTTAAGTGACGTGATGATGCCAAAAATCTCTGGCTTTGATATGCTGGACATTTTACGCTCAACAACAGAAACAAAAGACGTTAAAGTTATTATTATGACCGCGCTGTCCTCAGAGGACCAGAGAAAGCGTGGCGAGCAGCTTGGTGCTGATAAATACTTGGTGAAATCTCAGGTGGGAATAGAGGATGTCGTAAGAGCGGTTCACGAGACTCTAGGTGATCTTCCAGGAGTTGGCACAAATCCAGTGCCAGTTTCACAGCCAGCTCATACTTATGAGCCGACTCCAACCGCCCACGTCAATCCAGCCCCTCAGCCAATGCAGAGCCAAGCACCTCAACCAGTCGTCAGACCTGATATTTCTTCATTGTCGCCGCAACCAACCACCCCCGCTGCAACACCAACGACTCCCGCAGTAAATCCGCTTATGCAGCAACATCCGCAACAGGTATTCGCACCGGCGCCGCAGCCGCTACCTCAACCAGCGCAGACTCCAGCACCGCAACCAATTCCGACGCCTCAGCCTCAAACAGCAACTCTACCACAACCCATGGCGCCATTTTCATCGCCCGCACCACGACCGTCAGGGCTTGGTGATCGTGTGATTCAACCTTTGCCAGCTGACGATTCTCAGAATTCTGTAGATATTTCCAAGCTTATGGCGCAAGAATTAGACAATACACAGACTATTTCTCAACCAACTCCAGAGCCTCAACCAGTGCAGACTCCAGCAGTGCCGCAGCCAATTCCGACGCCTCAGCCAGCACCAAATCCTATTGAGCAGGCTAGCGCAATACCTCCAGTCCAAGCACAACCTCAAGAGCAAAACATTCCGCATCAACCATCAGAAACTCCTCAGCCGACACAATTTCCACCGATAAATCCGCAACAATGATAAACCCAGACACAAAGCAAGAATCTTGGCGCCTCAATAAATTTGTAGCGCTTTGCTTGGGTGTTTCTCGCCGAAAAGCCGACGAATTGATAGAAAAAGGGAAGATTACTATTGACGGTCAGCCCGCCAGATTGGGTCAACAAATTTCTGGCGCAAATAAAATTTCCTATAACGGCAAATTGCTAGAATTGCAATCCAAACAACTCATTATCCTACACAAACCAACAGGATACTTATGTTCGCGCGCTTCTCAGGGCGGCGTTCCGACAATCTACAAATTGCTACCAAAAAACCTTCACCACTTAAAACCTGTTGGTCGCCTGGATAAAGACAGCTCCGGGCTGATTCTAATGACGAACGACGGCGATTTTGCTCACAGCATGACGCACCCGTCGTTTTATAAAATTAAACGATATCTAGTTACAATCGACCAACCATTGCAACCTCTACATCGCCAAATGATCAATGATTTTGGTGTACAGCTTCCTGACGGACGCAGTCAATTGACACTAGAAAGACAACACGAAGGCGACGATTATCGCTGGATAGTGGAAATGAGCGAGGGAAGGAATCGCCAAATCCGGCGAACTTTCGATGCGCTAGGCTACACTGTTAAAAAACTCCATAGAACAAACTTTGGCAATTATTCGCTCGGTGACCTCAAGAGAGGCGAATGGCGAGAAGAGAAATTCACGAATTCATAATTTACTCCGCAGCTCTTTACATTTTACGGTAAATATTGTAATATAGCTTTTATGCTAAATTTGACAGAAAGTGTAATTGTAAAATGGAAACACTAAATACGCACGATAAGCCCGAATTAGAATTATCGAAGAAATTAGCCAGAGCATCCCTAAAGAGAATATATACAGGTCTTAAAGACCATATCGATGATAGACACAACGAGATAATCGAAGTGTATTCAGGAAAAGAGCAAAAAATTCCCATAGACACCGCCGAGAAGCAAATATCAGATTATGCAAAATTAGTTGTTAAGCTAGAAGAAATAGCAGAATCTCTAGATCTGAAAACTTTACCCACAATAGACGGCAGTAATTACTATCTGCTTGACCTAGAAAAAGGTGGTGGCGTAATCATATCCAAAAAAACAGACAGAAGGTTCTCGTGTATATATCGCAGACAAACTAGTATTTAAAACAGACGGAACTGTTAATGCAGAATATCTCCAGCTTCGACCGTTTAATAAAGACGGTCAGATTGCTCCATTAGATTATACAAAGATAGCACGCTTATGCAATAATCGTATCAATTATCATCTCAATAACCCCAAAGGAGTTAGAGCTGTTGCATTTAATAAAAATAGAAGAGACCTCCAATATAGTTCTAAATAGCTAAAAAATGCTATAATATATAATCATGTCTAAATTACCAACAGTCGCCATCATCGGGCAAGCCAACGTCGGCAAAAGCTCACTATTTAATCGCTTGACGCGCTCTCGCACAGCCATAGTCGCCAGAGAAGCCGGCACAACTCGCGACAATGTCGTTGGTAAAGTCTCATATAAACGACGCAACGTAGATTCTGCGCCGTCAGATGACTATTCGCAATTTTGGCTCATCGACACGGCTGGACTTAAGACTGCCGAGGACGAGTTTGAGGCGACCATTCAGGACCAAATCGCTGACGCGTCTGCCGCCGCTGACGTAATCCTCGTAACCGTCGACTCCACTGCATATCCTTCCGACACCGATCGACAATTGGCCAAAAAAGCTCTAAAAAGCGGCAAGCCAGTCATTTTAATCGCCAATAAAGCAGACTTAAAAGGCTCTCTTCCTATCGACGAGTTCAAACGACTCGGCATTAAAAACATCATAAAAACTTCCGCCGAGCACAGCATTGGCATTTCGGAGCTTCTTGATAGTATTGCCGAACTTATTCCACCAGCCACCGAAACCGCACCTGATGATATTATTCGCGTCGCGCTAATCGGCCGCCCGAATGTCGGAAAGAGTAATCTATTCAATACTTTAGCGGGCAAGCAGCAAGCCATCGTCGCCAATGTTGCCGGTACAACTCGCGACGTAAACCGCGTTCAAGTTCGTTATCACGGTCAGACGATTGAGCTGCTCGATACCGCTGGAGTTCGTCGCCAAGGAAAGCAGGAAACTGGAATTGAGAAGTTTTCAGTTCTTCGCACCATGCAAGCCATAAACGAAGCCGACGTCTGTCTGCTTCTTATGGACGTCAATGAGCTTAACGTTCAATTGGATCAGCGCCTAGCTGGAATTATTGACGAGGCGGGCAAGGGGCTTGTTCTGGTCGTCAGCAAATGGGACTCCGTCGAAGGTAAAGACGCCTACACTCATGATGAAATCGCGCCACAGATCAGCTATAATTTCAAGTTCACGCCGTACGCGCCGTTAATATTCACTTCTTCCGTCACAGGGCAGAATGTCGCCAAATTGTTTGACCTAGCGCTTGATATTTATAAACGTCGTCGCCAAGAATGTAAAACTCGCGCCTTAAACGACATCTTACAGAAAGCCATCGCCGCACATCCGCCAGCTGGTCTGAAAAATTCACACCCGAAACTGCGCTACATTGTCCAGACGGACGTTACTCCGCCGTGGTTTGTTATTTATGGTAGCAATCTGAAATTCGTCCACTGGAGCTACAAGCGTTATCTGGAGCGAACTCTGCGTGAAGCTTTCAATTTTGCGGGAACGCCAATTAAAATGTCTTTCCGCGACGAAAAGCAATTAAAGGCCAATCGTGAACGCGTTGCACGCGGCCTGGCGCCAGTCACCAAAGCCTACAAGCAGGCCAAAAACGCCGAAAAACTCGCTTAACCCTATTTTTACGCCAATTTCTCTTGACTTAAATATTATCGCGTGATATAAATAACATTGGCTTTCATTGACAAGTCGAGTAAATCCTTGTCCGAAAGCGCACATTGACAAGCAGATGTAAGATATAAGACGAAATTAAGCATGAAGCGAGTTTTTGGTTGTTGATAGAAGATGTACTTGACAATTGAAATCTCGTTTCATGCTCCACCCTGGAGCTATAGAGTCTTTGCTAAAAAGCAAAGATGGCGACAATGCCGCGAGAGAATAGAGAGAGGAAGAAGGGAATGGAAAAAGCCCTTCGCATTTATAATACGCCACCTGACAACGAGTCGGGTGGAGCTTGGGAAGAAGAGGTTTGCCTCGGCAAACCTCCCGTCGCCGACGAACCTATTGCCTTTTACGGCAAAAACATCGCTGTCGCCTACGAGGACAAGGATATCTTGTCCGTACGCGGCGACGAATGTGAGGTAGACATCTACCAAACCAAGGGGGAGGTTGTTGTATTCGGCACGCATGCCGACATTAACATCGGCCCCAAGACCCTGCATGTTAGCAATGGTGAGGTCTGCGTCGATGTAAACACAGCCGAGACTGTCGTTCTCGGTGGTGTTGTGTTGACCGTAGATGATGAGCAAGGAGACATTTCCATCCTTGCTCTTAGCGGTGATTTGCACATTGCCCCAGGAAGGGACATGTCGCTCTCGCTAAACGCCTGCGGCATTAGGGTGGACCACCGTGACTCTGTAATCACGGTATCAGGTGAAGAACCGAGCATGGAGATGAACAAAAGCAATAAGTTCATCTCACTCAGCGGTGGAGATTTCCTCTTGAAGTACGGCGACCAAATCGAGGTCTCTGTACTAAACGCCAAGGTGTATATTGGCGACAACGGAATTCACTTCCACGGCGACAATGCCAAATTTAAGATTGGCAAGAAGACCGTCTCTTTCTCAAGGGTAAAAGATGGGCTGCTTAGCTATTCCACCGACAAGATTTATTGTAACGGCAAGGAGCTTGGGTAGCTATTAAAGCTACTCAAGCTCTAATCTCCTCTTCCCGTTCCTAACGAGAAGAGACTAGGAATAGCTGAATAGTGGCAAGAGATGATTCCAAAAAACTAGGGTTCGTCTCTTCTGACGCGTCTTAGTGTGCATCTGCTTGTCCGCTATTCCTTGAAATTATTAGGCCCCACTCAAGGGCTATTTTTATATACTGTTGATTTTCTGCACGTGTGTAATATAAATGATATTGCTTCTTGTTGACGAGTTGAGATTTATTACTTGTCCGAAAGCGAACTTTTACTCAAACATCATCAATTGCGCCGACAAAACTTCGCGCGTAATTTCGTCTGCACACTCACCAATTAGCACAATTTTTGCTGGCTCTTCCGCCGCAGAATTAGCTATCTGAATCTGATTTTCCGTTGCCTCCAAATGATGCCGCACGCCATTATCATCAATAAAACAGCCTTTCATTCGCCTGAGCTTATATGTCGCAAATAATTCCGGCCAAATTTTCTCCAGAGTTGCAGTAGAAATTTTCATACCAGAAACATCCAGCACCGCATAAGTCGGATTGTCCGGCACTACCAGCTCACCGTCATATGTATCAAAAAACGTTAGCAGTCCCGACGGCGTGGTTAATTTACTTAGATCAAACCGACCGTGTGGTGCGCTGAACACCTTGGCGTAGGGTAGGGTGCGCAATTTTTCCTCGTACTCGACGCGTTCATTTTCACTTAGCAAATCTTCCTTGGTTACTAAAATAACATCTGCCGCTTGCAACTCAATTTCATGCGCTGGCTCAATTCCGCGCAAAATCTCGTGCGCATCAATGACATAAAAACTCTGCGCCAACTCATACTTATTGAATATTTGTGCATTAATCAACTTCTCGACCAAATTCATCGTTCGCGCCACACCAGTCGCCTCGATAAACACCGGAGTAGGGGAATTGCGACAAAAGTCAAGTAACATTCGCGTCAACGCATGCTTCGATGAACAGCAAACACAATCACCAGCCAAAGTCGTCACAATATCCGCCAGCTTTTCCAATCGATAACCGTCAACGTTTTCATTAGCGTATTCATTCTCAATCACCCGAGAACCCTTATAGTCACTTTGTTGCAATAAGAACTCAAGGACACTAGTTTTCCCAGCACCCAGCGATCCATTCACCAAATATAGCGGAACTTTATCAACAATCGCTCGTCCATCATCAAACGGTGCATTAATACTAAATTCCAAATCATCGTCACGTTTTGCCATATGCTTATTATACGTCATTTTCACAAGGTGATATACTAAGTCTATGAAAGTCATCTTAGCATTGGGAAATCCAGGCGAAAAATACACAAACACGCGGCATAATGCTGGGTTTTTGGCTATTGATAAATTTGCATCAGAGAATAATGCAGCTTTTTGCAATAAGCCAAAATTTTCCGCAGATATCGCCGAACTCAATATTTCTGGAGAAAAAATCCTACTAGTTAAGCCAACTACTTTTTACAATGAGGTTGGAATTTCCGCTCGAGCAATCTTAGATTTTTACAAATTGACATTGGACGATTTACTAATTATGCACGACGACACAGCGCTAGATTTTGGTAAAATTCGAACCCGCAAAGGCGGACGAGACGCGGGCAGCAACGGATTGAAATCTCTTCACGCCCACGTTGGGTCAGACTTTTGGCATATTCGTATTGGCACAGATAATTTGCTTAGGCATCAAGTTGGTGACATAGATTTTGTCCTGGGTAAATTCAACTCAGATGAGCAGAAAATTCTCCAAAGCTGGATATTGCCCGAATCAATTAATTTGATCGAGAAATTCATTAACGGAACTATCGAACCGTTCAGTATAAAATATTAAACAGATTCTAGCGTCGTTTTCGCGGCACAATTTTTGAAGCGCCATTCTTCAATTGCTCTTCGGCTTGATGTAATTTCACAGCCGCAGCTTCTTGCAGATTGATCGATCGAGCTTCTAATATGCTGCTACCGACCGCCAAACTCACAAACAATAAGCCCAAGCCACCCGTCGCCCATTCCGGCAATTCCAAGTGGAATAATTTGGCAATCATCATCACGCCGAGCGCCATAATTGCCCAGTGAGCGCCATTTTCCAGATATTTATATTTGCTAAGCGCACCTGTTCGCAATAAATATACAGTTAGCGATCGAACCCAAATCGCTCCAGCGCCCAGTCCAGCCACGATTAGCAGCACGCTGTTGGTAATAGCGAACGCACCAATCACGCCGTCAAAGCTAAAGCTAGCATCCAGAACTTCCAAATATAACAAGCTAGCGAATGCCGCCCAGCCAGTTTTAATCTTAACGGATTTTGCGTCATCTTCATGGAAAAATGACCCAAATAGCTCCAATCCGATATGCAGCACGATTCCAAGAACCGCTGAAATCAGCACCAAAGATTTATGCGGCGCCTCGACTGTAAAATACAAAACAGCCGCCACGCTAAGCATTATACACACCTTAAAATTCTCAAATCGCCCAGCCTTCGCCAAAATCGGCTCAACATGTCGCATCCAGTGAACACGCTTGTTGTAATCGATGAAATAGCTAAGTCCAATCATAATCAAAAACGCACCACCAAACGCATCAATCATCGGCGACGCCTCGTGCAGGATCTTGCCGTACTCGACAGGTTTATGTAGCGCCAGATTGACAACATCCATAAATCCATGACCGCTCGCAATCATCACAATAGCAATTGGCAATATAAATCGGACAACAAACACCGCCACAAATATGCCAGCAGTTAAAAAGACTTTCTGCCAAACTTGGCTCATTCCCGCCAAAACCTTACTATTTATCACCGCGTTGTCGAAGCTAAACGTAACTTCCAAAACCACCAAAATAGTAAATAGCCAAAGACCGCTAACGCCCATATGACTAAAAATCAAACTACCCAAACCTAAGGTCAATAGAACTGAAAACCAGAAAATCCGAAACGGATGATGTGAATGTAAAAGATGCTTCATATTGATTTAGTATAGCATAAGCATGGGGTATAATTTTATATATGGCACAAAAATCGCCAGATGGTCGTATAAAAAAGTTTTTATCAGACAACAGCGAATTGATCGGTTGGGTGGTTTTTGGCATCCTTATAATTTCTATTTATCAATTCAGTTCGCGATTTGGTGTTATGTTATTAAACGGAGAATTTGCAGAATGGTGCAATAAATTACTTCCGTCATTACAAGATTTCATCACGCTGACATTAAGCGTAATTGTCGAGGCGGTCCCATTCTTAATTTTAGGAATTATCATATCCGCGCTTATCAGGTACTTTTTATCATCAAAAGATGTCTTCAAAATGTTACCAAAAAACACCTTCCTTCGACGAATTGCACTCTCTATGATCGGGCTAATTTTACCTGTATGCGAATGTGGTAACGTGCCAATTGCACGCAGCTTAATGACAAACGGATTAAACCCTGCCGACGTTATTAGCTTTCTTTTCGCCGCGCCAATCATAAACCCGATAACCATAATTTCAACCATGACCGCCTTCAGTTTTGACACCCGAATGGTTTGGTGGCGAATTATTTTTGCGCTAATTATCGTACAAATAACCGCTTTTATCGTCAGCTTTTTTAAGGAAGATTCCGTCATTAATCCAGAGTTTGAGAAACTTTGCGACTCTCATAATCACGATTCAAAATTGTCAAACATATTCAGCTCATCACGTAATGAATTCTGGCAATTATTTACTATGTTGGCCTTAGGCGCTAGCATCGCAGCCGCCACACAAATCTTCGTTCCGCGATTCATCATAAATGCCGTCGGCGGCGACATTTTCTTATCAGTCATATCCATGATCACACTAAGTTTCATCGTCTCGATATGCTCCAGCATCGACGCGTTCTTCGCACTGGCTTACGTGCGAAATTTCACGACAGGCTCAATTTTATCTTTCTTGCTATTCGGACCGATGATAGACATTAAAATGATTACGCTATTAAAAACAACTTTTCGCTGGAAATTTATTGCAACAATTACCTTAACTGTATTCGTCTTATCGCTAATTGTCGGACTGGGGGTCAACTTATATGTACGCTAATCTTACCAAATCAATTGGCGGAATTGTCGTTTGCGCATATATTTTACTATTAGCTTGGCATGACCAACTCGGCTTTTACGTTCATCCGCGCTATCACATATTCGCGGTCATAATTAGCGTAATCGGCGTTATACTTTTGCTTATTGATATAATGTTGCAATTAAAAAATAAACCCGCAAAAGATAAATCTAGAATTAGCTCGAAAAAAATTGCCCCAATATCTTGTTTTGCAATAATTATATTATCAGTCGGATATATATTGCCACCAAAACCACTCTCTCCAAGCAGCCTCGCACAAAAAGAAAGCCCTGCGATTATTGAGCCCGAAAGTCGTTGCGAAACACCTCAGCCGAAAGAAAACTCTTCTACAATCTCAATAAATCGCTGGAAAACCGCCATAAATTCTTGCAAAGAAGCCGCTTATTTTAACGGCAAAGATATCACCGTAACCGGCTTCGTTTCAAATGATTTGTTAAAAAACTATGGCTATAATTACTTCAATATTGCCAGATACGTTATAAGTTGCTGCACTGTTGACAGCGTGCCTATGAAAATCCTGGTCGAGAAAAACTTTTCGACAGACTACCAGGATGGAACGTGGCTAATCGTCAAGGGTAAATTGTCGCAAAAAATCGTTAATAGCCAAGCCGAATACGTCATAACCGACGCGCACATCACAAAAATCAACCAACCCAAATATCCTTATGAACTACTCGGAATATAAGCCTATTGCACACTTGTTGCAATAAGTTATAAACTATTGATAGCACTATGCTAAATGAAATATTCGAACGTCATAATCTTCGTCTGACAAAACCTCGCCAGCAAGTATTTGATATCCTGCGAAATTCAGATGTGCCTCTTACGGTCGGCTATATTGCGAAAAACTGCAAAAACATTAACCGTGCCAGCATTTACCGTACGCTGCTAATGTTCGATACTCTGAACATTATAAACACCATAACTATTGGCTGGAAGAATTATTATGAGTTGGCGGAACCTTTTATACCACATCATCACCATCTATACTGCATAAATTGTCAAAATGCCGAACCTATACAATCACAAGAACTCGAAAAACTCATAGATTTCATCGGTAAAAAACATAATTTCATAGTCACAAAACACCACTTTGAGTTGGAAGGTATTTGCGAAAAGTGCCGATATATTATAGAAAATAACTAATTTTTCCCAACAAAAAAAGCGCCAGGTAAGGGTGGGCATCACCTGACGCTTTTTTACCCTTCAACCCACCCGAGCTACCGTATCAGTGAAGCGTCGCGACTAAAACTCCAAAAGTCCGCGCCTGATGACTATCAATACAACTTTGTACTCACATTAACAGAGGTCGCCTTTGAAAAAGGGCAGTTAAAGGGGTTAGTATGCGCGTAACGTTGAACCGCAAAAAGTGGAGGGTAAGAATACTTAATGCCATTGCGCGCAACCTAACATATAGTTAGAATAGGGGGTATAAGGTGCGTTTGGTTAATGATTACTTAACCAATCGTCCTTGATTATAGCAAACATTTGACAAAGTGTCAATACTTTTTACCACATTTTTTATGGAAATCAATAGAATTACACCAGATGAGCATATTTTCTCCCAGAGATTAGCACATATTGCCAATCCACCAAAAAGCTTATGTTATATGGGAAAGTTGCCGGAAACAGAGGCGCCAGTCGTATCAATCGTCGGATCCCGTAAGCCATCTGCCTACGGAAAAGAAGTCACCGAGCGATTAGCGACAGATCTGGCAAAAGCCGGATGTGTAATCGTGAGTGGGCTGGCGCTGGGCGTGGACTGCATTGCCCAAAAAGCTGCGATTGAAGCTGGCGGAACGGTCGTAGCGGTCGTCCCAAACGAGCTTCCTGATATTTCACCGCGGACCAATTATCAACTAGCCATGAGCATCATAGAGCAGGGCGGCGCGGTCGTTTCAGAATGGATGAAGGGCGATAATAAAATAGTTAACCGCTGGAGTTTTCTGGAGCGAAATCGTCTGGTTAGTGGGCTAGCTGACGGAATTATTATCACTGAAGCTGCCGAGCGAAGCGGCACATTAAACACAGCCTCGCACGCACTGAATCAGGGAAGAGATTTGTTTGTAGTTCCCGGAAACATAACCAGCCCACTGTCGGCGGGTTGTAATACTTTATTAAAACAAGGGGCGTATTTGGTGACGGACGCCGACGATGTTTTATCAATCATCGCACCAGAAAAATTGCAAAAAGACAACGGTCAAGAATTAGCAGCCAGCGCAACAATTGAAGAAGCTATTATCATAAAACTCATCTCAGAAGGACTGCGCGACGGCGACGAAATTCAACAAAAATCCGGATTATCCGCATCAGACTTCGCCACGGCGCTCACAATGCTAGAAATCAACGGTGTTATCAAACCTCTCGGGGCGAACAACTGGACGTTACGATAATATTGCTATTTTGACAAATTGATGTTATTATGCGGACTATGAAAAAAGCCCGAGAAGTATCTCCCACCGCCCGTAAAGTCGCTAAGGACATCTTTACCATCCCTAATTTTATAAGCGTGACTGGCGCCGCTTTGGTGATGCACGGATCTGAGAAAATCGATACGGCTGAAGGGTTGGCGGAATGCGCGGTCGGGCGATTAGCTGACGTTCTGGACGGCAAAGTAGCACGCATGACAGGACAGACCAGCAATACTGGCGCGGCATTAGATGCTACAACAGACAAAATAGTTATGGCAAAAATTCTCTATGAAATGAACAAAAAAGGGTTAGCTCCGAAGTATATTCTTGGCACTGTTGCGCTACTGAACTCGATAAACGCCCTATCTACGGGAATCGCTAATTTACGTAGTGACGAGAAAGCCGAAACTCGACCGACTAAATCGGGAAAACTAGCCATGGCAGGAGAAACGGTTACTTTGATATCTTATATTGCCGCCCACATTGCCGAGCAAGACAAAAATCCAAAACTCGCCGAGATTCTACGTAAACTAGGGGCTGGAGCATTCGCCGCTTCACTTCCGTTCGCTGCGCACGCAACATGCACCTACATAAAACGAGCAATTAACGGCGACTCGGAAAAAGAAAAACCACGCCAAATAGCAGATGTTAAGCGCAGTCTTGGATCAATGGCAATGCTCGGTCGTCTCAGTGGTCGCTCGTAATAATTCACTTTGCGGTTGTAGCCAGATAGTGATTTGTTATAATATAAAGTTATGAAAAATCTCGTTATCGTCGAGTCACCAGCCAAAGCTAAAACCATCGAGAAATACCTCGGCAAGGATTTTCACGTCTTGTCCAGCGTGGGGCATATTCGCTCGATTGTTAAAAAGACGAAGGATGGAACGCCGCCGATTGACGTGGCTAACGATTTTTTCGCAATTTATGAAGTTGATCCTGAAAAAAAGAAAGTTATCACCGAGCTAAAGAGAAACGTCAAGGCAGTCGGCAAGGAAAACGTCTGGCTCGCAACCGATGAAGACCGCGAAGGAGAGGCTATTGCTTGGCACTTATGTAAGGTGTTGGATCTTCCAATTGAAACGACTAAGCGAATCGTCTTTCACGAGATCACCAAAGATGCCATAACCAATGCAATTAAGAATCCGCGAACCGTGGATATGAATTTGGTTCAGGCGCAACAAGCCAGGCAAATACTTGACCGCCTGGTTGGTTTTGAGCTCAGTCCAGTCGTCTGGCAGAAAGTTCCTGGTGGAAAGTCAGCTGGTCGCGTTCAGAGTCCAGCAGTGCGACTATTAGTCGAGCGCGAACGTGAAATTATGGAGTTTGAAGGCAATTCTCAATTTAAAGTTACCGCCATTTTCATTCACAACAATCAAGAATTCAAGGCTGAGCTTAATCAAAAATTCGACACAGAAGAAGCGGCGAACGAGTTCTTAAATAGCCTGAAACCCGCCGAATTTATTGTTAGCGATATCTCAAAAACTCCAGGAACGCGCAATCCAGCGGCACCATTTACCACGTCAACCCTGCAGCAGGAAGCCAACTCTAAACTTGGCTTCAGCTCCAAAGCAACTATGGCTTCGGCGCAAAAGCTATACCAAGACGGAAAAATCACCTATATGCGTACCGACTCCGTAAATTTGAGCGGTCAAGCCATCGCGGCGGCTACCGATTTTATCAAGCGCCTTTACGGTCCAGATTACTCAACGGTTCGCAAGTTTAAAACCAAATCCGCGTCCGCCCAAGAAGCTCACGAAGCCATTCGCCCGACAGACATCACTCTGGAAATCGCATCTAATAATAGCTATGACCAAAAATTATACGATCTAATTCGACGCCGAACTTTAGCGTCGCAAATGTCGCCAGCGAAGCTAGAAAAAACGACTATCACAATTGACATCAAAGGCGATAATTTACCTAAGAGCAAAAAACCCGCTCAGTTTGAGGCAAAGGGCGAAGTCATTACGTTTGACGGATTTTTGCGCGTTTACGGCGGCAATAAAGATGAGCTTCTGCCGAAGTTACAGTCTGGCGATGAAGTCAATTCTCACGATATTACGGCTCGTCAAACATTTACACGACCGCCAGCTCGCTACACTGAAGGTTCGCTAGTCAAGAAACTGGAGGAGCTTGGAATCGG
>CAUTOA010000003.1:0-15293 GCA_963540205.1 uncultured Candidatus Saccharibacteria bacterium | reverse complement strand
ATGGGGCGGTTGATTTATGTAATAAAGCACTTGGTAGCTATGGAAAAAGTCTTGATCGCATTAAGAATAGTCCGATTGAAGCTGTGTGGGCAATTGGTGCTTCACTCCAACACTTACGTGATAAATACAAAACAGAGGGGAGTTGTAGGTGACTAAGTTTTTGAAAAAAGTACGAAGTTTGGTTTTTGCTGATGACAGTGACGCAGTGTCTTTGTTGAAATTCCGTAAAAAAGATCGGCCATTAAAGAAATTTACCGAGCGCGAGCTAATCCAATTAGAAAGTGAAATTGGTGCAACAATTTTTGGCGAGAAGCCGGCATATGTTGCGCGACGAGAATTTTTTAATTTAGATAAAGATACTTGGATTTGGTACGAAGAAGTTGCTGACGGTAAGGGTGGCCGGCAAGAATTGACGACGCGTTATGAAGTGCAGCCAAAGGGAATTTTGAAGATTCAGCCGAATTATCGCTATAGTTACTTGGAGGGCGACGAGCTTCAGAATTTTGTCTTGGCAACTAAGGAATATTACGAGCGAGTTTCTCGGCAATTATATAAGAAAGATCCGCAAACCGGTCGGCCTCTTTGATATAATAAAAAAGTGAATAAAGACTATATCTATCTTGATCATGCTGCTGCCACGCCAATGGACCCGTTGGTGATTGAGGCGATGTTACCATATTTTTCTGAAAAGTTTTTCAATCCGTCTAGTCCGTACGCTCCAGCAATATTTACAAAGCGTGAATATCAAGACGCGAAGGCTCGGCTGGCGCGCTGCTTGGGTGTGATGGCTGATGAATTGATAATGACAGCTGGAGCAACTGAGTCTGTCAATTTGGCGTTCAATGCGGCAAATGGCGTAAGTTTAATTTCGGCAATTGAGCATGATTCGGTGATTAATTCCGCAAAAGCGCGTTCGGAAGTGAAGCTAATTCCGCCAATGAAAAATGGACGAATAGACCCGAACACGGTTAAAAAAATGTTAACGCCAGATGTTGGATTTGTTAGTGTTGCGCTAGTGAATCATGAGCTGGGCTACATTCAACCAATTGAAGAGATTGCGGAAATTGTAAAAGCTGAGCGGCTCAGGCGCCAAGAAAATAATGAACCTTTACCGTTGATTTTTCATACAGATGCTTCGCAGGCGGCGGCCTTAATTGATGTGAAAATTAAAAGGCTGGGTGTTGATTTATTGACATTATCTGCGGCGAAAGTTTACGGTCCAAAGCAAGTTGGATTGCTGTGGGTGCGACCTGGCGTTACGCTGAAAGCCAATATTTTTGGTGGCGGTCAAGAATTGGGTCTGCGCAGTGGAACTGAAAACGTTGCTGGCGTGGTTGGTTTTGCGACGGCTTTGGAATTGGCACAAAAACGACGTTCTGCTGAAGTGAAGCGACTGCGAAATCTGCGAGATAATTTGGTAAAAGATTTGAGACAGGCTTTTCCTGAGATGTTGATGTCGTCAGATATGAAAAAAAGTTTGGTGAGTTTTTTGAATATATCATTTCCTGGAGTTGATGCTGAAAGATTGGTGTTTTTATTAGAATCTCGTGGGGTTTTAGTGGCTACGGGGAGCGCTTGCGCGGCTAATTCCGGAACGCGTTCTCATGTACTGGCGAGTGTTGGTCTGAGTGAAGCAGAGATTGACGGAAGTCTAAGGCTTACCTTAGGCAAGTTGAACAATGATGAGAATATAAAGCGGGCTGGCGAATTTATCATCGAAGCTGTGCAGGCGGAAATGAAGAGGATTCGTCGATGATCCATAAACTAGTTGGCTTGATTATTTTTGCTGCTTTGGTGATTTTTGGGCTTAGCGCATATTTGTCGCCGAATGATTTGGGGAAATGTCAAGGCGTGGGCGAAGGCGATTGTCGTAAGGCTGATGCAATAGTTGTTGTCAGCGGTGGTGATACGAATGCGCGAACCGACGAGGCTATTAAACTATATAAAGAAGGCTGGGCGCCGTTGATTGTTGTGTCTGGTGCGGCGGCCGATAAGACTGGTCCGTCCAACGCTAAGGCTATGTACCAGCGAGCGATTAATAGCGGCGTTCCCGAGAAAGCCATTGTTATGGACGAGTCTTCCGAGACAACCAGACAAAACGCCACCGAGGTGAAGAAAATTGTCGATTCGCGAAAAATTGAAGATGTGATTTTGGTGACAAGTGGATATCACATGCGTCGGGCGCAACTCGAATTTTCAGCACAATTTAACGACGTGAAGATTCGAAGTCATCCTGTCGCTTCTGATAAAAACTGGAGCTCGTGGTGGTGGTTGACGCCGTGGGGCTGGTGGTTGGCAATGGGTGAATTAATGAGAATTGGGCTATTCGCTCTGGGGCTGTCTAGATGAGTAAGAAAGTTTTTGTTGGAATGTCGGGTGGCGTGGATTCCTCTGTGGCTGCGGCGCTTTTGGTTGAGCAGGGCTATGACGTAACGAGTGTTTATATGAAAAACTGGTCGGAAGATCTTCCTGGAATGCATTGTCCGTGGGCGGAAGATGTTGCTGACGCCAAGCGTGTGGCAGTTGGTTTGGGTATTGATTTTCGAGTTTTTGATTTCCAGAAAGAATATAAGCAAAACGTTGTCGATTACATGATTCGCGAATATCAAGCGGGCCGCACGCCAAACCCAGATATTATGTGTAATCAAGAAGTGAAGTTTAAGATATTTTTGGAGGCTTCGTTGGCGGCTGGAGCAGATTATATTGCGACAGGGCATTATGCGCGCGTTGCTCATGAATCGTCTTCGTTAGCCAAATTATTACGCGCTCGTGATGACAATAAAGACCAAACTTACTTCTTATATCGAGTGACTTCGGAGGCTTTGTCAAAAACCATATTTCCGCTGGGTGATTTCACTAAGGCGAAAGTTCGCGAAATAGCGAAAGAGCGTGGTTTGTGGACGGCGAGTAAAAAGGAATCGATGGGAATTTGTTTTGTTGGGCAAGTTGGAATTCGTGAGTTTTTGTCGGAATATATTAAAACTGCGCCAGGGAGTATTATTGACCAGCAGACGGGATCTGTCGTTGGTAAACATGACGGCGCAATTTTCTATACGCTCGGTCAGCGTCATGGGCTGAACGTCGGCGGTGGATTGCCTTATTATGTTGTGGGTAAGGATATGGAGAAAAATGAGGTTTACGTGTCGCGCTCAATTGACAATGAAAGTTTGTGGCGAAAAGAACTTAGGCTGGCGGATATTCATTGGATTAATCAAGCGCCGCATAAAGATAAGAATGTGCAGGTTCGACTGCGTCATCGAGGCGCTTTGTTTGATGCGAAAATTGACGGAGATGTCGTGCGTCTTTCTGCTTCGGAGCGTGCCGTAGCCGCGGGTCAATCTGCGGTAATATATGACGGCGATGAATGTTTGGGCGGCGGAATCGTGAAAACAGATTGACGTTATGGGAAAAATAGTGTAAACTGTTCTAGAGTAAGGAATAATAAAACGTAGAGTTAAAGGAAGAATTAATTTTATGCTAGCAATTCGTTTGCAACGTTTGGGTCGCAAAGGTTATCCAGTATATCGCTTGGCGGTACAAGAAGCACATCGTCATCCATCAAGCGGTCGTGTAGTCGCTTATGTCGGTAGCTACAATCCACACACTAAAGAATTAAATATCCAAGTTGAATTGGCTCAGAAATATTTGGACAATGGCGCACAGCCAACACCACGCGTAGTTAAGTTATTGAAAGAAGCTGGCGTTAAATTGCCAAAGTGGGTTAAGGAAGTTTCTGTTGATAAGCACAAAGCTATCCGTAATCCAGAAAAACTTCGCAAGAATCAACCAAAAGAAGAGCCAGCTGAAGAAGTAGCTGAATAATCTGTTGAGATTGGCGATTTGACCTATAAACCCCATCTGTAAGGTGGGGTTATTTTATGGTATAATTACACTCATGAATGCCCAAAAAATACGTAGTAAATATCTTGAATTTTATAAAAAACAAGGTCACGCTGTCGTTGAGCGTGCGCCGTTGATTTTAACTAATGACCCGACGACTTTATTTACGGGCGCCGGAATGCAGCCGATGATTCCGTACTTGCTTGGTGAGGCACATCCCGAAGGTAAGAGAATTGCCGATTCTCAAACGTGTTTGCGAGCGCAGGACATCGACGACATTGGCGATAATCGTCATACAACGTTTTTTGAGATGCTTGGAAACTGGAGTTTGGGCGACTATTTTAAGGAAGAGCAAATTGGTTGGATGTGGATGTTTTTGACTGAGGAAATTGGTCTTGATCCGCAGAGATTGTACGTAACGTGTTTTATTGGTGCGCCGGAATATAATATTGAGAAAGATGTTGAAGCAGCTAAACTGTGGCAGAAAAAGTTTGCAGAAAAGGGCATCGATGCAAAAATGGCGGATATCGGCAGTGAAGAGCAGGGAGCGGCGCGTGGTGTAAATCCAGGTGAAAGAATTTTCTTTTATGACGGCAGTAAAAACTGGTGGAGTCGTAATGGCGGTCCAGAAACTACTCCGGTGGGTGATCCGTGCGGTCCGGATAGTGAGATGTTTTATGAGTTTGATTTCATTGAGCATGATCCAAAATTTGGTGAAAATTGTCATCCGAACTGTGATTGTGGTCGATTTATGGAGATTGGCAATAACGTATTTATGGCGTATAAAAAAGTTGCCGAGGGTAAATTTGAGCCACTCGATAAGCCAAATATTGACCATGGATCTGGACTTGAGCGAATCGCAGCTGCAGCAAATAATGATCCTGACGTCTTTAAGATTAGTTTGCTCTGGCCGATTATTGAAAAGCTGCAAGATCTGAGCAGCAAGGATTACGCTTCACATACCGAAAGTATGCGAGTGATCGCTGACCATTTGAGGGCTGCGACGTTTATGGCGGTTGATGGGTGCGTGCCAAGTAATAAAGAGCAGGGCTATGTGATGCGTCGTCTGCTCCGTCGGGCAATTCGTTATAGTTTTGATTTGGGGATTGAGCAGAATTTTCTGCAAGAAGTTGTGCCGACGATTGCTGATTTGTATGAAGCCGATTTTCCAGAGGTGAAGAATAATCGCGACAATATAATTGCTGTCCTCGTTAAGGAAGAGAAAGCTTTTCGCCAGACTCTGAGAAAAGGTTTGCGACAAATGCAGCGCTACATTGACGATGGCCTGACTGGTGAAGAATTGTTCACTTTGTACGACACTTTCGGTTTTCCAGTGGAACTCAGTACGGAAGAGGCATATAAACAGGGAATTAAGCTTTCGGACAATTGGCGCGAGGAATTTACCGCGAAAATGGATGAGCAACGACAGCGCTCTAAGACGGCTCGCAAGGGGCAATTTAGCGGTGGCTTGGAAGGTCATGACTCTATTCATCTGAAATATCACACGGCGACGCATTTGTTGGGTGCGGCGTTACGTAAGGTTTTGAATGCGCCAGATTTACAGCAGCACGGAAGCAATATTACCGCCGATCGATTGCGCTTTGATTTTAATCACGATAAATTGACGCCAGAAGAAAAACAGGCGGTTGAAGATCAGGTTAATGCTTGGATTGATGAAGATTTGCCAGTTAGTTTTGCTGTATATCCGACCGATGAGGCATTGAGCATGGGCGCAATTGGCGCGTTCGGCGAGCGTTACGGCGACGAAGTTAAGGTGTATTCTATTGGCAAGGATGATAATGTCGTCAGCTTTGAAGTTTGCGGCGGTCCGCACGTCGAGCATACTGGGGTTTTGGCTGAAGATGGCAAGCGATTCAAAATCACCAAAGAAGAGTCTAGTTCGGCTGGAATTCGTCGAATCAAGGCTGTTTTAAGATAGATAATTAACTGTTGCTCTAAAATCACAAGCGTTATATAATATTTCTTATATGGCATTGAAAGACATGTTGAAGAAGTCTGATAAAGATAGTCGCGAACTATTGGTTAGCTTAGATATTGGTACGGAAGTGGTTAAGGCGTTAATCGCTGAAGTTAAAGACGACGAGTTGAAGATTATTGGTGTTGGTCGAAAACAGCAGGAAATGGGCGATATGCATAGTGGTGCGATTGCTGATATTGCTGGGGTTGTGGCGAATTGCGAAGAGGCTCTGTCTGAGGCTGAGGATCAAGCTGGCGTTCAGGGTAAGCGAGTTGTTATTGGTATCGCGGGCGAATTAGTTAAGGGTGTTACGAACACTATTCGCTATCGCAGGCCACAGCCAAACAAGCCATTAGACATTGCCGAGATGGAGTTTATTATTGAGAAAGTTCAGGAGCGAGCTCAAGGAAAGGCTCAGGCGCAAATTGCACTGGAAACTGGCAATGAGGATGTTGAAGTGAAGCTGGTTAACTCGGCGTTGGTGAGTATTCATATTGATGGCTATAAAGTTTCGAATCCGATTAGTTTCCAGGGGCGAGATGTGGCGGTGCAGATTTACACGGCGTTTGCTCCGATGGTTCATATCGGCGCACTGGAGAAGGTTGCGGACGAGCTTGCGCTGGATTTGGTGGCTGTGGCTGCTGAGCCATTTGCGGTGAGTAGGAGCGTTTTGGGATCGGATACGGATAGTAATTTCACGGCGATTCTAGCGGACATTGGTGGTGGTACGACGGATATCGCAGTTGTTAATGACGGCGGAGTTGAAGGCACGAAGATGTTTGGTATTGGTGGACGAAGTTTCACTAGGACTATTGCGGCTGACCTGGATTTAAGCTTCAAAGATGCAGAAAAGTTGAAGCTGAATATTGACAATGAGAATTTGAAGCCTAGTGTAAAGAAAAAAGTTGACGCGGCGATCGATAAGACTTTGGAAGTTTGGCTATCGGGTGTTGAATTGGCGCTGAGCGATTTTGATAATGTCGATTATTTGCCGAATAGGATTTTACTGTGCGGCGGCGGATCGAGCCTAAAGAAAATTACTGAAGCTCTGAAAACTCGACGCTGGCCAGAGGATTTGCCTTTTACTAAGAAACCGGTGGTTCAGTATATCAATCCGAGTGATATTACAGGGATAGTCGATGAAACTGGAGATATTAGCGATCACACATTTGTAACCGCAATGGGCTTGTTGCGAGTTGGATATGATACAATTATCGGTAGTCAAGACGGTAATAGTTTAGTTGAAAAAGTAAATAGGTTGTTAAAGATTTAAAATGAATAAAGACGTTATTTATATCGATGTAGAAGACGACATTACGACGATAATTAGTAAGATTAAGGCGTCGAAAGAGAGGATTATTGCGTTGGTGCCACCTCGAAGAATTGGCGTTTTACAGAGTGCGGTTAATATTCGATTACTAGCTCGGGCGGCAACTTCGGCGGATAAGAGAATTGTATTAATCACGAATGATTCTGTTTTGGCTGGATTGGCGGCAACGGCGAAAATTCCTATTGCAAAAACACTTCAGAGTAAGCCAGAAATTGCGGAGATTCCAGTTCTGAAAGTTGATGACGACAATGATGTGATTGATGGCGGCAAACTGGCGGTTGGGGATATGGCGGATTCTGCGAAAAGATCAAAGAAATCCGATGAAGACTCTGCTGTAGATAATGTTATAGCTGACGCAAACAAGAAGGAGTCTAAGGGGTTGGATTCTCTGAAAAAGATGGTTAAAAAACCAAAAGTCCCTGATTTTAATACATTCCGTAAGAAGTTCTTATTGATAGGCAGCAGTACCTTACTTTTGATTATATTTTTGGTTTGGGCAATTTGGTTTGCTCCACATGCCACGGTCGTTATTTCGGCAAAGACTACTAGTATGACAGTCAGTGATACCGTCAGCTTGAATGAAACGGCCACTACAAGCGCAAAATCTAATGTTATTAAGTCTGTAAAGAAAGAATTAGCAAAGGAAGTTAGTGTTGAATTTTCTGCTACGGGCAAGAAGAATGTCGGAGAAAAAGCTACTGGAGTAGTTGTCTTCAGCAATTCGTCGTCAAGTAGTGTGACTATTTCAGCTGGTACAATTTTGAAAAATAGCGGACTATCTTATACTTTGAACTCTTCTGTGACTGTTCCGGGGGCTACGTTGGGTTGGAGCTGCCCAGGATATAAATGTTCAGGATCTGCTTCTGGGTCTATTACCGCCAGTGAGGGCGGGGCTCAGTATAATGCGGCAACTGGTAGTATGAGTATTTCGGTTGATGATATTTCTGCGTCGCTACGGTCTGCTACTAGTGGCGGTACTGATAAAACTGCAACGGTTGTTACGGCTAGTGATATAGAATCGGCAAAAAGCAAGCTGAGCGAAAAGAAGATTGATGGATTAAAAGAGCAATTGCTGTCATCGTTCGGCGATTCGGCAACGGTTATAACGGAAAGCTACGTTGAAAATCGATCAGATCCTAGCTCGAGCGTGGCTGTGGATGGCGAGGCGACCGGAGCTGTAACTCTGAAATCGACAATTACCGCCAGCGCGTTGGCTATTGATAAGAATGAGTTAAAAAACTTTGTGGAAGCAAAGCTTAAAGAGGAGATTTCTGGTAAGAAGTCGCAGAGAATTTATGACAATGGAGTAAATAAGGTTGCGTTCTCGCAGTTTTCTAAGGCGCATAATGCACAGACTGTGCGCTTAACTACGAATGGCAAGGTTGGCCCAGATATTAAAGAAGCGAACGTAAAGGATCAAGCCAAAGGCAAGAGTTACGGAGAGGTTCAGTCCGCTATTGAATCTATCGAAGGTGTTGAAGATGTCGATGTTAAATTCTCGCCATTCTGGGTTAAATCTGTTCCAAAAGATATCAATAAGATTAATGTCGAGTTTAAGATAAAAGATGTCAAGTAAAAACTTCTTAGCGCTGGATGTTGGATCGCGGCGAATTGGTTTGGCTATGGCGGATTCGCAAGTGAAGATCGCCGTGCCGTTTGGTTGGTTGGAGAATAATGAAAATATCGTCCAGGAAATAACAGAACTAGTATTGAGGCACGATATTGATACGATCGTAGTGGGCTATCCACGAAATCAATCTGGTGAACCAACGAAGCAGACGGAATTTGTGGAAGAATTTGTTAAGCAATTTGAAGACATTGAGCTTGATACAGAGATTGTTTTTCAGGACGAATCTTTAACAAGTGTGCAGGCCGAGCAGAGATTGGGGAATAAAATTAAAGATAAGGGCGAGATTGATGCGGAGGCTGCTAGCATAATTTTGCAGGATTTTTTGGAGGAGAATTATGAAAATTCGTAAACGACGTATTTGGCTATTAGTGTTATCAATAATTGTGGCTATCGCTGGAATCGGCGCCCTTGGGGCAACAGTGTGGTATAAGCAGATGCTTTCTCCTGTCGACATAAATAGTCAGCAAACCTTCAGAATTAATATTAAAGAAGGCATGGGGTCTAGTGATATCGCCAAAACTTTAGAGGACAATAAAATTATCAAAAACTCTTTAGCGTTTTCTATTTACACAAGGCTCCACAATTCAGCGAGCAAGTTTAAGGCTGGCGTTTATTCTGTAAAATCATCCCAATCTGTAGATGAGATAATTGATCATTTGACCAGCGGTAAAACTGATGAGATTGCTATAACATTTTATCCTGGATCGACTTTGAATAAAAAAATGAAGAATTCTGACGGCAGAGAGGTCGAATCTGTGCTACTTAAGGCGGGATTCTCGGATGATCAGATAAAAAAGGCATTTACTGCTAAGTATAACAGTCCAGTTTTTGTGGGTAGACCGGAAAATGCTGGGCTTGAGGGGTATATTTACGGTGAAACATTCTATATTTCCCCAGATGAAACTGCAGAACAGGTTTTGCAGCGGTCGATTGATCATCTGGAGAAAATTGTTAAGAAATATAATCTGGAGGAGAAATTTAAAGCTCATGGACTGACTCTGTATCAGGGGATAACATTGGCGTCGATTATTCAGCGTGAATCGATTGGCTGCGGGTCTGGTGCGGAAACTTGCGAGGATCAGCGTAAGATTGCTAGTGTATTCTACAATCGCCTGAAAGCCAATATGCCGTTGGGCTCTGATGTAACATATCAATATATTGCTGACAAAACAGGGGTAGAGCGCTCGCCGAACCTTAAATCGCCATATAATACACGCATTCAAAAAGGCTTAACTCCTGGACCAATCGCTTCGCCTAGTTTGAGCGCGTTGAACGCCGCTGCTGATCCGATAAACTCTGATTATCTATATTTCCTGAGCGGCGATGATGATATTACGTATTTCGCAAAGACCAACGAGGAACACGAGGCTAATGTCAAGGCTCACTGTCAAAAGAAGTGCCAGATTTCTTGACAAAAACGCATTTTATAAAATTTATTGACTTTATTGTCAATGTTGTGTAAAATAGATGTTAGATCATTTGTCTAATTTATCAACAGAGGTGAATTACGATAAATGACCTGCCAAAATTGTCGCTACGGATATAGCAAAACTAATGTAGAATAATAATAATCAATTAGGTCGACAACATATCCTGTTCTGTTGCGAGAAGAAAGACAATTTGGTAGAGGTGCTAGTGGTAACATTGGCGCAAGGAGAACGATTATTCGTAACCATTTTACATCTCTTCGGAGTAAAAAACGTAAACTGCAATCATTTGCAATCTACGGTGGAATATTTTTATTGACTATATCATTTTTGGTCTACGGTAATAGTGGTAGTAATGTATCCGCTGAAAGATCAAAAACTTTGGCATCATCTGAAACTACTGGTGTTTCATCGGTATCTAAGTCTGCTAAGTCTAAAACAGCTTCAGTAGATGAATTAACGGCAGCTAATGCTGTGACTAACTTGGCGGAAACGGCGGAATTGCCTTCGGCTGGTGACTTGCGCGAATCTGAAACTTCACTAACAATCAAGAAGAATCTTTCTCAGAATGATACAGAAGTTATAACAAAACCTGACATTGTTAAGCCAGACACTTCGGCGGCGCGTGGTATTTCATCTTACGTAACCAAAGAGGGTGATACAATGGAGTCTATTGCTAAGAAGTTTAAGATTTCATCTCAGACGCTTCGTTGGGCTAATAATACAACCTCGGACGCTGTAGAGCCAAATAAGACTCTAATTGTGCCTCTTGTTGACGGTGTTGTTTATACTGTTAAAGACGGCGATACTGCCCAATCTCTGGCAGAAAAGTATAAGACGAGCGCTGAGCGTGTTGTCCTATACAATGACATCGATGACGGCGCTAAGTTGTCTGCTGGCTCTAGGATTGTGTTGCCTGGAGGTGAGCTTCCAGAAAATGAGCGACCTGGTTATGTCGCTCCACGAAGCAGGTCTTATGGTAACCGATATTCTTCTTCGGCATCATCTACTACTACGAGCGCGAGTCGAAGCTGGTTGACTGCTTCTGTCGGCAACCGCTATGCGGCAGGTAACTGTACATGGTACGCGTATGAGCGTCGTATGCAGCTGGGTCGTCCGATTGGTAGCTTCTGGGGTAATGCTAACACTTGGGCTACAAGCGCTCGCGCCGCTGGATTCGTAGTTAATAATACACCAGCACCTGGTGCAATATTCCAGACTACTGCCGGATATTATGGTCACGTTGGTATTGTTGAGCGAGTTGAAAACGGTGTGGTTTACGTTAGCGACATGAACTACGCAGGTTATGGAATCATTACTCACCGTACACTCAACGGTGCAGGCGGCTATCTATATATCCACTAGAACTAGTTAATATTAGCACCTCCGCTATCTATCGGGGGTGCTTTTTGGTATACTAAATATATGTTTGTAGATATTGCAAAGGTTTTAGTGCGCGCCGGTAGAGGTGGAAATGGCGTAGTCAGTTTTCGTCATGAGAAATACGTCGATAAGGGTGGCCCTGATGGTGGCGATGGTGGTCGTGGCGGTGATATTGTTTTTTTGGCGACGAAAGATCTTAATACGCTTTTGAATTTTAGATATAAGCCGGAACTTAAGGCTGAAAAAGGCGGCGATGGCGGAAAACGTAATAAGCGAGGAAAAAGTGGCGTTCCGCTAATTGTTAAGGTGCCAATGGGTACTCTAGTAAAGCGCGATGGCATGGTGATCGCAGATTTGACCGAAGATCAACAGCAGGCAGTGGTGGCTCGTGGTGGAGACGGTGGATTTGGAAACGCTCACTTTACGTCTAGTACGCGCCAAACACCTAAAATTGCTGAACTTGGTGAGGCTGGTGAGGAATTCGAGGCAGAATTGGAATTGAAATTATTGGCTGACGTTGGTTTGGTTGGCTTTCCGAACGCTGGTAAGTCGACGTTCCTGAGTGTGGTTTCTAATGCGCGCCCAGAGATTGCCAATTACGAATTTACGACTTTGACGCCGAATTTGGGAGTGGCTGATATTGACGATGGGTCGATTTTGATTGCTGATATTCCGGGGTTGATTGAAGGTGCATCAGAAGGTAAAGGTTTGGGTGATCAATTTTTGCGTCATGTCGAGCGAACGGCCGTGCTGCTTCATATGATTGATGTATATAGTGATGACCCGGCAGAGAAATATCAGGCAATTCGTCGCGAACTGGAAAAATATTCTGAATCATTGGCGGAGCGTCCAGAGATAATAGCACTGACCAAATGCGAAGGCTTGGATGATGAGATTATTGCTATGCAGTCGACTGCCCTTCAAAAAGTAGCTAATGGCGCGCCGGTCGTGGCGATTTCTTCCCAGACACACGACGGAGTGACTGAGCTTCTACGAATGTTGCGCGATGAAGTTGCTAAATATCGAGAGCGTGAAGCTGAGGTTGTTGATGAAAAAGAGGAAGATTTGCCGACAATTTCGTTGGACGATCAGGTTGTTTCTGATGCTTGGTCTGTAAGGCGTGTTTCTGACGCTGAATCTAATGAGACTGACGATGAAGATGAGAAAATTGAGTTTATTGTTACGGGCGCTAAGATTGAAAAATTTGCTCGTCGGACTAACTTTGATCAGTTTGAATCTGTTAATCGCTTACGAGACATTATGCGAAAAATGGGAATTACTCACGAATTGTTGCGTCAAGGAGCGATTGGCGAAAGCGTGGTTCAGATTGGCGAATCCATGCCGTTTACATTGGTCGAGCAATAGATTCTGCTGGTGTAAATTAGCGTGAGCTTGATGGTATAATATAAATATGGCGCAAACATTTTTCTTCTACGATCTTGAAACTAGCGGTCTTAATTCCAGGCAAGATAGAATTATGCAATTTGCCGGTCAGCGAACCGATATGAATTTGCAGCCGATTGGTGAACCGTATAATATTCTCGTGACGTTGAATGATGATACGTTGCCGAGCCCTGATGCGTTGATGGTGACGGGAATAACGCCACAAAAAACTGTCGAAGAAGGCTATACTGAGGCTCAATTTGCGCGTATGTTAAGCGAAGAAATATTTACGCCTGATACGATTGCTGTTGGATTTAATAATATCCGTTTTGACGACGAGTTTATTCGTCATTTGTTTTGGCGGAATTTTTACGATCCATATGAGTGGACTTGGAAAGACGGTCGATCCAGGTGGGATTTGTTGGATGTGGTGCGCTTAACTAGGGCGCTTCGACCTGGGGGAATTGAGTGGCCAATTGACGACAAAGGTGAGCCGAGCAACCGCTTGGAGCTCATCACGAAAGCTAACGGTATAGAACATGAAAACGCCCATGACGCGCTGGCTGACGTGACCGCGTTGATTGCTGTGACTAAATTGATTAAGCAGAATCAGCCGCAAATGTACGACTATTTGCTGAAAATGCGCGATAAGAAATTGGTCCAGAAACTGGTGAATGTCGATGACAAAAAACCTTTTGTTTATGCGAGTGGTCGTTATGATAAAGAATTCGCCAAAACGACCGTGGCTTTTCCGCTAACCACGAGCCGAAATGGTGGCGTGATTGTTTATGATTTGCGTTATGATCCGACGCCGTTTGTTGATCTGAGCGTTGAGGAATTGTCGGCGAAGATATTTGCAACATGGGAGGAAAGGCAAGCTGAGGATTTCGTTAAATTGCCAGTTAAGGAATTACAATATAATCGTTGTCCGGCAGTTTCGCCACTTGGCGTGTTGACTCAGGGTGATGGCTGGAAGAAGATTTCTCTGGATGCGGAAACTGTACAGAAGCACCAAGATACTTTACTTTCTCATTCAGATTTTGCCGAAAGGCTGCGCAGTATATTTGAGAATAAGCCAGAGTTTAAGAAAATGACCGACCCGGAAGCGCAATTATACGATGGATTTTTGGACAATAGCGATCGAGTTCGCGTTGAAGCCGTACGTAATGCTGGCGAGCGCGAATTGGCTGATTTTCATCCGGATTTTCAGGATGAGCGATTGTCGCCACTATTGTTGCATTATAAAGCGCGAAGTTTTCCTAATTTGCTTAGTGAAGATGAGTTGCGACAATGGGAAGAATGGCGAACTGGTCATTTACAGACGCAACTGCCGCAATTTATGAAATCTCTGCAACGATTAGCGCCTAGCGCGACTGACGAACAGCAGTTTATTTTGCAAGAATTGCAATTATGGCTGGAATCTGTCCTGCCTTCTGTTGACGCCTGAAATTCGGTTATGCTAAAATCAGAAGGATGGTTTCGCATAGAAAAATAAAAAAATGAGGGAGTGATGTTAATTAAGAACGGAAAACGCGTAGTATGCAGAGGGATGCTGTCCTTGGTATTTGTATTTGCATTATCAGCATTGGCAGTTCTGTCGCCTTTGGTTAGAGCAGAGGAATCGCCTAAGTATACGTGGAAGGATGTAACTGTACCAGGAGATGATGAATTTAGAGAAGCGATTATTAGTCCAGACGGATCAAAGCTTTTTATACTGCGAGAAGATACTAATACTGGCGATATGAAATTGTTAATTTCCGCAGATAATGGTGCAAGTTGGAATAGTTTTGCGATGCCAGATTCCGCGAATAGATTGTTAGTAAACACAGACGGGTCTAAGATGATTGTGAATGGTCGGCGTGGAGAAAAATCTTTTTATATGTCAACTGACGGTGGGCGCAATTGGGTGAAGTCTAGTAATATAGACCCCAGTAATAACCATTTATTTATGAGCCCAGACGGCTCCACTCTGGCTAGGTGTGGAGATGACGGTGAAACCCCTCCGCTTTATGTTTCTATTGACGATGGTCAAACTTGGACGCAAAAAGGTAATATTTGTCCCGAGCGCGTGCTTGATGGCGGAAAGATGATTGCGATAAATACAACTCCGAGTGTAGTAAAGAGGTCTAATGATTACGGATTAACTTGGACGGATGCTGGAGCTCACAGCCCCTATGACGTAACACTTGCGTCTATTAGTGCTGATGGCAATAAACTGTTTGATGGTCACAAAATTTCAGTAGATGGCGGTGTCAGCTGGGCGCCTATTCCTACTAAAGTTCCGACTTGGAAGACGGGTGACTATATTACGCAGACAGGTAT
>CAUTOA010000002.1:0-20671 GCA_963540205.1 uncultured Candidatus Saccharibacteria bacterium | reverse complement strand
AAAATGTTAGAGTGACGATATTAAAGGATTTCTCAACGGGCTATCATTCGCGCAACGGTTTCGGAGATGCCATTCGCACTGATGGCGATTTGCCGATTTTGGAAGTCGGTCGGATAAAGACTGACGATAATGTCACGGCTTCAACGCGGCTCGGGGTGATTATGGACGGCACAATTTATGATCGTCATCCGCGAAATCACGAAACCTTATTGGAAGAGCTTTGGGGCCGCCGACCGCCGCAGATTTTAATTGGCGGCGGACTGATGATTTTGGCGTCGTTGTTCACAATCGGGCAAATGTTGGTGGACTTTTCTAGCTGGCCGACGACTTTGGTGCAAGTTGCGAATATTGATGGAATTGATATAAATGCCGCGAATACCATGTTGTCAATGATGGCCGGCTTTAATGTTCTGCTGGTCGTAGCGGAAATCGTGCTGGTTGGATTACTGCTTCGAGGAAGTAGTCGAGCGCGAATCTCACTACTTTCTGTGGCGGCATTAGCTATTGTTACCGAATCTTTATCCGTGACAATTGGGCGAATTAATGCGTCGATTATGCTGCTTTTGATCTCAATTGGCGTGCATATTATGATCATGATGTTGTTTTCCTCGGATGCAGCGCGCTACTTTACGGAAAGACGATAAGGCTTGGCACTCTGCTTGTATGAGTGCTAGATTTGCGATATAATTGGACTATGACCGAACGTCAACAAGCAATCCTTGTCGCTATTATTGAGCAATACGCTGAAATTGCGGCGCCAGTTGGTAGTGTAACGCTAGCCAAACTGTTTGGCGTGAGTAGCGCCACGATTCGCAGTGAAATGGCAAAACTTGAGGAGATGGGATTTATTGAGGCGCCCCACACGAGCGCAGGTCGAATTCCGACAGATAAGGGATATCGTTTTTATGTCAATGGAATCACGGCGGCGCAAATGACGGAATTGCCGAGCGGTATTGATAGCAGTACGAAGGCAATTGAGGCGCACGTCAATTCAAATGTTGATACTTCAGACAAAGCGATTCGTCGAGCGGTTGACAGTTTGGTGGAAATGACTGGCAATTTTGGTTTTGCGTCATTTGGTTCGAGCTTGTATATGAACGGAATGACTCAGCTCTTTAGTCAGCCAGAGTTTGGTGACGGCGATCACGTTCAGGCGGTTGCTAAATTGATTGACAATATCGAACCGTGGCTACGTGAAGCGGCGCCGGATGAGCCGTTAAATGTGTTTATTGGTAGCGAAAACCCAATCGGTAAAAGTAGTGGCGCTACGTTGATTATAAGTAAATTTAAGTCATCGTCTGGTGGCGATAATTACATCGGTGTGATTGGTCCGACGCGACAAAATTATCGTCGAACGATGGAGCTGGTGCGTCGTACGGGCGCGATGCTAGAGGAGGTATTATAATGGCTGAATGGATTGGTGGATTATTAAGTGGTTTGCCGGCTTGGCTGATTGTAATAATTTCAATAATAATATTTATTATTGGAGCGATTTGGATTTTAGCCTTTGATCCTGTTACGGCTGGTGGTGATCCGGTCTTGCCATTTAAAAGGAGGAAAAAATGATGAAGAATAAAAAAGCTGAAGATTTAGAGAAAGAAATTGCCGAGCTGACGTCGGATCTTCAGCGGACTCGAGCGGATTTTGAGAATTATCGTAAGCGCGTGGAGACGGAAAAGCAGTCGGCACATCAAATGGGTCAGACTAAGTCGGTGATGAAATTGTTGCCAGTCATTGATACGATTGAGCGAGCTGTCGCCAACGTCCCAGAGGAGCTTCAAGATGATGCGTGGGTTAAGGGCGTGGCTGGTCTGAGCAAGCAGCTTGACAAGCAGTTGAAGGAGATTGGTTTAGAGAAAATTGATGCCAAACCCGGAACTTTGTTTAATCCTGAATTTCATCAGGCTGTTCAATTTGACGAATCAACGGATGGTGACAAGGAAGTTGTTGCCGAGGAGCTTCGCGCCGGCTATACTTTGAGCGGCTCAGTTATTCGCGACGCAATGGTAAAAGTTACTCGTCAATAATAGACGTTTATAGTGAAATAAATGCGCTACTTATTTTTGGAGTGGCGCTTTTTATTTACCAATAGAATAATTGCAATAACGATCAGAGATATACCAATTGCAAGACCTATAAATAAAGATTCTCCGGTATTTTCGAGAAGATTACCAGATTGTGTAACAGTCTGATATGAAGTACTACTTCCTTGATGGCTTTCTTGGTGACCAGTAGTAGTGCATGGCTGGCCGTTAGTATAACTGCCTGCACCGTAGCTACTACAGTTATAAGTGGCAGAAAAATTGTGAAATATAATTCGATTACTCATCATGACTCTATTGATTTTATAAGCATTACTACTATAATAGAGGAGTAATACTATAAAAACAAGGGGGATGTGTTATGCCACAGATTGGCGTTCCGGAGCTGGTTGTAATACTAGTTATTTTACTTATATTGTTTGGTGCAAAAAGATTGCCCGAGTTGGCGCGAAGTATCGGTTCATCGGCAAGAGAGCTAAAGACAGCGTTCAAGGAGGATGATGAAAAGAGTAGTGCATCGCAATCCGGCGAAGCGAAAGATAAGTAATTCGTCGCAAGTTTCTGGTTCATCGCCAGTATTTATGGATCACATTCGAGAGTTGCAATGGCGACTTGCTATTGTTGCGCTTGCTTTTTTGGCAACTGGTGCGGCGGTGTATCCATTTTTCGATAAAATTGTAGCGTTATTACTTAAGCCGCTTGGAAATAATCTATCTTTGGTATATTTAACGCCAGGGGGTGCTTTTAATTTTGCCGTACAAGTGTGCATTTATGCTGCGATGATTGGAGCGTTACCTGTTGCGCTATATCATATATATCGCTTTGTTATGCCTGCGGTCGAGAAAACGACGTTACGAGGAGTGCTTGGATATTCCCTAAGTTCTTTATTGCTGGCAGCTGTTGGCGTTGCTTTCTCGTACTTTCTAGCATTGCCGGCAGCTATTCAATTCTTGACTAGTTTTGACTTAAAAAACATCAGCCCTATGCTGACGGTTGAGTCGTATCTTTCGTTTGTAATGACATACTTGCTAGCCGGGGCATTGTTATTTCAATTACCGCTATTTATGACAATCATAAATCGCATAAAGCCAATGACTCCGCGGATGTTAATGTCTGGCCAGCGGCATGTTATTCTTTGGTCTGTAGTGTTTGCTGCGGTTATCTCTCCAACTCCAGATGCTGTAAATCAATTGCTATTAGCGGCTCCGATGATTGTGATGTATCAAGTGGGTATAGTAATTATCCTATTGAAAAACCGTAAGCGAGCAGATAAAAAATCGAAAGACGGTTTGTTGACTCGTTCGGTCGCCGATAATGAGTCGGCAAATCATATTGCAAAAGAGGTCAAGCCTCGTCCTATGGAAGCAAAGAAAGTGTCTGTTTGTCCCGAGTCAGAGACGCCAATTCTAGTGAAAAAACCAGCATTAAATCACACATTGGTTAGTCGTCGCTCACTTGATGGATTTGTGACAATGAAGACAGAAAAACCATATCCAGTAGTAAATAAGAAGGTTATTCCGAAGAAAACAGTCTCAAAACCTGTACCGATAAGAAGGTCTTTGTCTCGATCGGTAGATGGATTTTCTATACCATCTCGGTCTGTTTCGGTATCTGTTCCTTCTAGATCTGTAAAGCTTGTGTAAAATATATTTGCATACTTAAATATGTGGTGATATAATTTACCACAACAATAGAAAAAACAAAAAAGAGGAAACTATGAACACGCCAATTCAAGTTAACGAATTATTAGAGAAACCGATGAATCGTCGGGAATTTCTTAAAAACGTTGGAATTGCAGGACTGTTTGTTATGGGCGGCGGAACGATTGTGCGATCGATAGTCGATTTTATGTATCAGCAAAAGCAGCCTCGCCAGGTTGCTATTGCTAAAACTTCTGCGTATGGTGCAAGTCGTTATGGCGGCATGTAATTTGATAATATTTTGCAATTTTTACAGTAATTATATATTATAGAATAAAGCTAAAGGTTAGTTTGCATACAGGGAGGATAAGATGGCAAGGTTACCGCAGCCTGGTGGCGACGATGGAAATTGGGGCATAATATTAAATGAATATTTGCGACAAATTCACACAGAATCTGGAGATTTGAAGCCGTCCACTGTTGGAAAAGATGCTATTCAAAACGCAGCAATTACTGAAGACAAGTTGGCGTCACCGCTTGTTGCAAAAATTAATGCAATTCCTACTGGAGGGGGCGGTGGTGGAACTACGCAATGGACTCCTCAGATGCAGGCTCAAGCTCAGGGATATTGGATAGAATACGGATCTACGCCCCCGACAGAAACGACTAAATATGGCGTGCCGGTTATTTGGGCTCGAGATTCAGGTATGTCTCAGCCTATACCGGTTAGTGCCAGTCCACCGTCTTTTCCATAGCCGACAATACAGTTACTGTCCCTAGTATGGTCGGCCTCCGTTATAAAATGGGGCAAGATATTATAAGTGGCCAGGTTTCAGTGCCTGGTAGTGGTGAGCGCACGGTAACAATTACAGCTGAAGCGCTACCGGGATATTTATCGATTGGCGATGCAACCTGGACGAGAGTGTATGGTAAGCCAACAAATCTTCAGCTGCTTTCGGCTGATGATTTTCGTGGTACAGCTGGTGAGTCTTTAGTTCCGGCAAGTGCGCCTACCGTGCATCGTGTACGTTACGGTCGTGAGTTTCCTATCGTTGGTGCTCGTCGAATACGTTGGTGTGCGCCAGAAGGCTATACGGCTGTTTCAGCTTTAGCGGGCAATAATGAGATCCGTAGTAGTTCCAACTCTCATTTGCTTCAAATTATTGAGCCACTAACAGACGACGTTGAAATAGATATCGACGTTAAAGAGTGGCCAACTTCTCGTGGATCAGGATTCGCGTTGAATATGACGACTACCAGTAGTGGTGGCGGTGGTCCAGAAATTCAATTTTTTATAGATGGAACTCAAATACATGTTCGTCCTATACCAGGCGGAATTTTTAGGAGAGATGCATCTGCTATTGGTGTTTGGAAGATTCGTCGTAAGGGCCGTATAATTAGCGTAACATCACCTAATGGAACTTCTATGTCATATGATGGCACCCACGATACGACTTCTTGGGGTGATAGGATCAAGTTTCTTATGTGGTCATCGCCTGGTGGTGTTCTACGCATAGGTGGCATTAAGGTGTTGGGGGTTATATAAGATGACAATGCGAGTTTGGCAATCGACTCCTGGTCGTTGGTTAGCGACTGAACCATGCATATTCCGAAATGGTGAATGGGTAACCGTAGACGCTGATAAATTTCCTGGAGCTGTTTTAGAGTCAATGTATGCGCCAAATTATATAGGCAAAGGAACAATTTGGCAGCGAGACGTCAGCAACATGCCATTAGCCCCTAACTCAGACGCGATGGCAAAATGGATGGACGATAATTCTCCAACTCCATGGGGTAAGGGTGCGTTTGGCGCAAAGACTGGTATAAATACTAGTGCGCAAGGTACTAGGCCAATTGCAACCTATTTGGTTGATTCGTCTCATCCTCGTTGTGAATATCAATATATGGATAAATGTCGCGGTTACGGAATTACTGCAGATGAAATATCGCATTATTTATTAGGTAAAATTCCTTGGCCACATTTTGCAAAACCTGCTCAGAATGGTGACCTTGGTATGGCGATTTATGACATAGCTACAGGTATTATGCGTGAGTATTTTTTTGTAGAACCCGCAAAAGATGGTACGCCAAAGCACTGGACTGCTGCTACTGGAGGATTTTCTCTGGCAAAACCTGGTTTGGTTGATTTGGCTAAGACAAATTACGCCACACAGTGCCAGGGCGGTGGTTCTGCTGTAGTTTGTATGCACAACTCGCTTGGTTTTATTGGCATATCGGAAATACGTCGGGGTTATATTGATCATGCTTTGGCATTTACTACGGCGAATTTTGCACGTGGATTAGAACCTTCGTGGCCAGCACAATTATCAGACGGCAAGGCTCCGGAAGATCAAGCTCCTTTCTCGCCAAGACACGGACAATGGGCAAGATTATCTGCTGATGTTGATCCTGATTATGACCCTAATACATCTCAGCCATACAACCCGATGACGCGCTTATTAATCAAGGCAGCTAAGAAATATGGTCTTGTTGCTACAGATACAAACGCTTGGTGTCATGCATTTAATGCAGAATGTGGCTATCAAGAAAAGGCAGTTTTTGGTACTGATCCGTGGGAGACTGGCGAGCTGTTCTCGGTACTTGATCCAAAAGGAGAGTATGGCTCTAGAACATTTGATGTATCAGACTTTCCGTGGCGAAAAACCGAATGGGCGGAAGTTGATTGGGGAAGGCCTGAAATAGATTTTTGGACAAGACCAGGAACTTATTGGCCGTATCGTCGTTCGGGCAATTAAATTGTATAAAACAGCTATTAGCACTCTTGACATGAGAGTGCTAATTATTTATACTGAGATAGTTGGCACTCGCCACGAAAGAGTGCTAGAATGAATATAAGATATAGACCAGATGTGATCATAACAGAAAGGGGAATCATATGGGTAAAATTATTGGTATTGACCTTGGTACAACCAACAGCGCATTTGCGTATATGCTAGCTGGAAAGCCAGAGGTAATTTCTAATGCCGAAGGTAATCGTACTACACCATCTGTAGTTGCGGTTAATAAAAAGGGCGAACGACTTGTCGGTCAAGTTGCTCAGCGTCAGCGTGTAACAAACCCAAAAAACACGATTTACGGCGTTAAGCGTTTGATTGGTCGTAAGTTTGACGATAAGGAAGTACAAAAAGACTTGGATATCATGCCGTACAAGATTGTTAAAAAAGGTACTGGCGTGGCAGTCGAAATGGGCGATAAGGAATATACGCCAGAAGAAGTTTCAGCAATGATTCTTAGTAAAATCAAGGCTGACGCCGAGGCTTTCTTGGGTGAAAAAGTGACGGAAGCAGTGATTACAGTGCCAGCTTACTTTGACGATTCACAGCGCCAAGCGACTAAGGACGCTGGTAAAATTGCTGGATTGGAAGTTAAGCGTATTATCAACGAACCAACAGCTGCGGCTTTGGCGTACGGTCTGGAAAAGGGTAAGAATGACGAAACTATCGTAGTGTTCGACCTTGGTGGTGGTACGTTTGACGTGTCGGTGCTGGAGCTGGGTGACGGCGTGTTTGAGGTTAAGGCAACCAATGGTGATACACACCTTGGTGGCGAGGATTTCGACAACGCTATTGTTAACTACTTCTTGGACGACTTCAAGTCAAAGGAGGGAATTGATCTTCGTAAAGATAATGCAGCAATGCAACGCCTAAAGGACGAGGCTGAAAAGGCGAAGAAGGAATTGTCAACGGTTACGGAATATGAAGTCAACATTCCATTTATTACCGCCGATGCTGATGGTCCAAAGCACTTTGAGATGAGCTTGAGTCGCGCTAAGTTGGAAGATTTAGTTAAGGATCTATTGGATCGCTTGGATGGTCCAGTAGAAAAGGCTCTGAAGGATGCTAAACTTTCTAAGTCCGACATTAATAATGTAGTTATGGTTGGTGGAATGACTCGCATGCCAGCTGTGGTCGAGCGTGTAAAGAATTTCTTTGGAAAAGATCCGATGCAAGGCGTGAACCCAGATGAGGTTGTGGCTGTTGGTGCTGCAATTCAAGGTGGCGTCTTGGCTGGTGACGTTAAGGACGTGTTACTTCTGGACGTGACTCCGCTTTCTCTTGGAATTGAGACGATGGGCGGCGTATCGACGAAGTTGATTGACCGAAATACGACGATTCCAACAAGCAAGAGCGAGGTCTTCTCGACAGCTGCAGACAACCAACCTCAGGTGGAAATTCACGTTCTTCAAGGTGAGCGCGAGTTTGCTAATGACAATAAGAGTTTGGGTCGTTTTGTGCTTGACGGTATTGCGCCAGCACCACGCGGCGTGCCTCAAATTGAAGTGACCTTTAACATTGATGCCAACGGCATTCTTAACGTTACGGCTAAAGATAAGGGAACGGGCAAAGAGCAATCAATCACTATCCAAAACTCTGGCAATATGAGCAAGGAAGATATCGAGAAGGCGCAAAAAGAAGCCGAACTTCACGCGGACGAAGATAAGAAAAAGCGCGAAACTGTCGATACGAAGAATCAGCTTGAAAACGCTATTTATCAGGCAAAGAAAATGCCGGACGAATTCAAAGATAAGATTTCTGACGACGACAAGCAAGCGATTGAAAGGGCTGTCGAAGAGGCTGAAAAGCACAAAGAGTCTGAAGATAAGGACGAATTGGACGCTGCAATTAAAGCCTTGAACGACGCGATTATGCCAATCGGGGCTAAGATGTATCAACAATCAGCCGACGATAAAAAAGCCGACGAAGCTGGCGACAAAAAGTCTGATAAAGACGAGCCGGTCGAAGGCGAAATTGTCGACGAGAAATAAACCTAACGTATTTACAAAGGAGGCTGCTCGATAAAAAGAGTGGCCTTTTTTGGACTTAGCACTCTTGCACTGAGAGTGCTAAACGCGTATAATATATAAGGTATGAGCAAGCGTGATTATTATGAAATATTGGGCGTTACAAAGACCGCTTCTGAAGATGAGATAAAAAAGGCTTTTCGTAAATTAGCAATTAAATATCATCCCGACAAACAGGGTGGCGACGAGGCTAAATTTAAGGAAATTAATGAAGCCTATGAAGTTCTGAAGGATAAGCAAAAGCGACAACGCTATGATCAGTTTGGTCATGCTGGTGTGGGTGGTGCTTCTGGTGGCGGTTTTTCCGGTAATCCGTTTGAAGGATTTGGTGGATTCGGCGGTCAAAACGTTCACTTTGATTTTGGTGATGGTGGACTAGGTGATATTTTTAGCCAATTCTTCGGCGGTGCAGCTGGCGGCGCTGGGAATGGTCGTTCGCGTGGGCGTGATGTTGAAACTAGTGTAACACTAAGTTTTGAGGACGCGGTATTTGGTGTAGAAAAGAAAATTAGTTTAATGCTGGATGTTGAATGTGAGCATTGCCATGGCGATGGCGCCGAGCCTGGATTTGGAATGAAAACGTGCCCAACTTGTAAGGGCGCGGGTCAGCAAACTCGAACGATGAATTCGCTGTTTGGGCAAATTCAGCAGGCGGTTGTTTGTGAAACTTGTCACGGTAAGGGAAAAGTTCCTGAAAAAGAATGTTCAGTTTGTCGAGGAAAAGGCACGACCCGACAGAATCAGGATATCACTATTAAAATTCCGGCAGGGATTGATGATGGCGCGACAATTCGTCTACGCGAACGTGGCGAAGCAGCTGCTGGTGGTAGCAGAGGTGATTTGTATGTCCACATTCGCGTTAAGGCGCATAAAAAATTTACTCGTGAGGGTAATATTATTCTTAGCGAAGAACATATTTCTATGGTTGATGCGGCGCTGGGAACGGAGATTGACGTGGAAACTGTGGACGGAGTGGTAACGATGAAAATCCCAGCAGGCACTCAGAGCGGCACCGACTTCAAGTTGTCAGGTCATGGCGTGCCGCACTTACATAGTGAATCTCGCGGTCCGCATATTGTGGGCGTTATTGTTGATACGCCAACCAAATTGACCAAAAAGCAGAAGGAGCTTTTGGAACAATTTAAGGGTGCGAAAAAACGAGGACTGTTCTCTTAATGCATTTGTCGAGAAAAAATCCTGTGTTATACTGAAGCTAACATAAGAGGGATTGAAGGCATGGGATTAATTTTTCTGATAATAGTTATTATTGTAGTAATTAAGCTAATAAAATTATTACAGAGAGGCAATAGCCAGCCGTCTAATTATTCCGAAGATTATCGGCAGGGGTATTGGGATGGCGTGCGTGATGCACAAAATGGATGCGCAAAAATTGAGAATGACAACGGTCAAATAAGACTTGTTACTGAGAATCAAAATGCGGCTTCGCGGCTTGCGAATATGCCGTTGAATATCAGTAAAAATGAGAATCTCGATAATATAATTCCTACTAGTATTTCCACAGCTGAAGAGAGAGTAAATACGGTTGCTGTGCCTGTTGAGAATAATATTGAACGAACATCACATATTGATGACAAGGAAAAGGAGAGAGGTCGTAAGACTACAATTAATATAGCGCTATATACGGCATCGCTACTTCTGACTGCGGGAATATTGCTTCTGGCTCAGACAATTAATCTATCTATTCAACTTAGGTTTGGATTGGTGTGGCTGTTTATTTTTATTTATTATATTATTGGTCAGATATTGTATGCTCGCTTGCCAATATTGAAATCTGCGTCGACAGCACTTATTGGTACGGCTTTGGCAGCTGTGCCAATTGGTGGCTGGACTATGAACTTGCTTTTAGGCATCGACCTCGCATGGTGCTGGCTTATTACCTCTGTAATTGGTGCTATTTTGTGTGTTGATGCTACGGTGAGATTGAATAGTAGACCGCTTGCTTATGTATCGCTACTATCGATGTTTACGATGACGACTAGTTTGCCGGCTGTTGTGCATGCGCAGCTGGTCTGGTATTACGTTGTAATGCTGCTATTTGGATGTTTGATGACTGTGGCTGCATATTTTTCTAGTCGCCTTCCTCGTCAGTTTGTCGAACCGTTAAACGTTGTAAATCCGTTTATCGTGCCGATGACGATGTTTATCGCGCTTAGCTCGTCGGCATATATGGGTACATTAGATATTAGTATACTGTTATTTGCTAGCGTTGCATATTACTTTACGGTTGCTCTTGTTGAGAAGTCTAAAAAGATGCGTACTTATGAATTGACAACAGCTCGCTTATTGTTAATGGTGATGGCTACTAGTTTCGCAATGTATTTATCTGACGATAATCAGTTGGTCGTAAGTGCTATTCTAGGGTTAGCGGCACTTGGAAATATAATCTGGTCCGCTACATCAATGTACATTCAGAAACAGTACGATAGACATCATGAAATAGTATTGTGGGCTAGTTTTGTTGTGTCGCTAAGTGCTTTGTTTGGCGTGATCGACTCTGGAGATTCGCTACGAATGACGGTTGCTTTTACCTTTATTAGTGTTATTTCGGCAATTAGTCTTGCAATTCTTTCTTTGTTACGCCGTGTTCGCTTCGGCATTATGGTTGTGGTGTCTGGGATTCTATTGGTGCCGATTGGTATAACACTATTCAATATCGATATAGCTATAGCACCACGCGTACAGTATCTAATTTTTCTATTCATGACGCCACTGCCAGTTATTTGCCGATTGCTAATTTTGAAGCGTCCGAATATTAGTAAAAGTCAGGCTGCTTTAGTATATGGCGCTGCGTCAACTTGGCTATTAATGACAATGTTTACTTCAGCGATGATAGCCACTTATGCGACAGAGGAAGCCCTGATGTGTCTATCGGGCGCGATAGCTATCGAAGCTGGCATTATGAGTGTGATTGTATGGCGCGAAAAAGTTTATGAGTTTGTAGTTGGAGTCCATACCTCTTTAATGTTGTCGGTATTTTTGTTAGCTTTAGGTTTTACGGTGTCTGGTGAAAACGTCTCTATTTTAATGGCGTGGATAAATGTGTCGTCGCTATTAATAGTAGAATGGCTTTATCATCGTCATGGCAACACAGCCATCAAAAGTCGTGATCTGCTTCTATATTCTATTATTGGCGTAGCTATCATTGTTGTGTTGTCGTCAATTCATCCGATAGTTTGGCTGCCGCTAGTGGCGTCACTATACTATGCGTTTTACCGATGTCGTAGAGAGGTTTATTTGGGTGGTGCATATCTTACGACAATCATCTTTGTTTTATTATCCCTGCATTGGTTGAATATACCGTTTAATGACAATCTCGCAATTGCTGCATGGGTGAGTCTAGTTGGTTTTGGGTCTTTGTACTGGCTGTTGCGAATGAATAGGCAATCGTCAATTATTAGTGATATGACGCTGTGTGCTGCTACAGTTCCAGCGATAGCGTTTCCGGCAATTAATCTACTGGCAACATATGATTTGTCGTTCAAGATATTGGGGTGGCTAGCGGCTGTAGTAGCTCTTTATATGGCGGTACTTGCTAAACGAGATTGGCGAATAATGGCAATAGCTGCGCATCCGAGTCTAGTGTTGTTGCTTTGCCTTATAGCTCAATGGTTTACTATTCCACTCGAATTTATGTCAGTCGTTGCCCTGATTGTTTTTGCGGTATTTTACGGTCTGGCTATTGCTGCGCGAATCAGAAAGATGTCGAGTCGTTGGTATTACTCTTCATTCTATAGCGCCATCGGCTGGTCGGTAGTCTTATTGTCTATTACTACATCAGTTAGCGCTACTGTGGCGTCAGTGATTCTGGCGGCGCTAGTGTGGATAATTAATGGTATCGCCTTGATGTTCGAAGGTGTTCCTAAAAAGAATATTTTATATTTTGATTCAGGTGCGATTCTGATTTTGTGTGGTGTTTTATTTACTATTAAAAACCTAGCCCTACCCGTTCACGCTATCACAATACCATATTTGTGGTCAGCGGCGATTATTTCGGGGGCGGTGATGTCGTGGCGTTGGTTGGGGTATATTCATAAGTCTACGATAGTACATCTAGTACTGGCTCTCTCTGCGCTTAGTCTGCCGACTCTCATCCTGGCGTTCGCGGGAGACAGCGTTATGGAAATATTATTCCTAATAGAGCATTCATTGATGGTTGTCGTGGGGTTGGCGCTTAATAAACGACTGATTACGACCTGGGGCGCTGTATGTGTGACATTAGCTTTGATATATCTATTGTCGGGATACACTTATGTATTAGCTATTTTGGCTGGTATATCTATCATTGTAGCGGTGATAATTGTGGTGGCGAGAGCCCAAAGAAGCAAAAGACAAGATATTGCAAAAAGATAGTTTTTATGCTATAATATGCCACATGAATAAAGAGGCGACCCTTAATACAATAGAGACAATTGAGAATCAGTCTTCTGTAGATGACCTTTATGGTCAGCTAACAGATTTGTCGCCAAAAATTGTTACGATGTTTAATCCATCAAATCGCAAAGAAGAGGAGGATAGGTTTCTTTCTGGGGAGGTTAGAAGCCCTCAGTTTTACTATGAAAAGCTCAATTCTGCTGATTTTGACGAAGCTGTAGAAAAGATACAGGAGATTGGTAATAAGATATTAAATCATCCTAGCCTACCGCCATCACACAGGGGCGTCTACGAAGAGTTTATCGCAGATTACTTAAAGAAGACGACGCTACTTAATTATGCGCAACAGTATAACAATGCAAAATCAGAAGAGGAAAAGAAAGCTGCCGCTGAGAAGTATAGGCATCTGAATATTGAATCTTACGGTGAGCCAGACGAAGATACCTATCGTTCTCTGTTGGGTGGAAAATTAAACGCTATTCATAGCAAAAAATTGACAGGAAAAGCGAATGAACTGCGGAAAGAGTTATTCGGTATGGTTAATTTCAAGCCTGGAATGGATATCCCAGAGAGGTTTCGTCCATCAGACGAAACAGTGGAATGTATGCATAGTGTAGCAGAGTCTTTATATAGAGGCATGCTAAGTCATATTCCTAATGAGCAAGAAGAATTTGATCCGTATGAGTTGCAGAAAATATTTACTGATATTATCGAAGAAGAGTTCAATAATGATTCAAAGGGTTATGCTGGAGCAGCGGAGGGTTGGACAGTTTCTGTAGAGAAGGCTACTTCTGTTAATGTAAAATCCTCTGAGAAAAGAATAGTTATTCCCGACAATGGTATGATACGATCTCGTAAAAAGGTTGAGAATTTGATAGTTCATGAGATTGGTATCCATATGTTGAGGTCTATTACTGGCGGAGAAACGGATATGCTTCCTTTGAGATCTGGATTGAGCGACTATTATGACGCCGAGGAGGGGCTGGGTGTGGTGATGGAGCAGGCTTTGAGCGGAAAGTTTGCTGAGCGCGGTGTTGATCACTATATAACTGCCGGATTGGCGTATTATGATGAAAAAGATTTTCGTGGCGCATTTGAAGTGAAATGGAGGTTGTTGCTACTCGACTCCGTTAGAGATGGAGGCGAGATTAACGATGAGCAGATGGAGAAAGCGAAAAAGACTGCTTTTACTCAGACTTTACGAAGCTTCCGCGGAACAAACGACATGCCTTTATTTAAGGATCTAAGCTACTATAATGGTTCGGTAGAAGTTTGGAGATACCTAGAATCTATAAAAGGTGATGACTTTTTACTGTCGTTGCTTCTTGCCGGGAAGGTGAATACTTCAGCGGACCATAGACGTGTAATTCTTGAATCAAGAAGTGTTTAGTAGGGGGTTGATATATTTGATATATATCATAAATTATGCCATAATATTTACGTATGAAAGAAAAAACTGTTATTGGGTCGACTGAGTTTGTGGACTTCGGCGAGCGAGCGCAAAGAGTTCCAGCTAAGATTGATACGGGGGCCGATTCCAGTGCGGTTTGGGCGAGCAATATTCGCATAGATAAGGACGGCGTGTTAAAATTCTCTATTTTTGGTGAGGGTTCGCCCTATTATAACGGTAAAATATTTAAGAGAACTGATTATTCTGTGGCGAGGGTGCGTAGTTCGTCTGGGCATGAGCAGATTCGTTACCGGACACATTTTTGGGTAAAAATTAGTGGGCGAAAAATTAAAATGTTGATGAATTTGTCTGATCGATCAAAAAATGAATTTCCAGTTTTAATTGGAAGGCGATCAATTTCTGGAAAATTCCTAGTGGACGTATCAAGAAAAAATGTTCGCAGGAAAAAACCGTCCGTAACTTCTAGTCTTAATGAAGAAGTGAAATTGAATCCATACGAATTTTATAAAAAATATCATCAGAAAGGTGAAGAAAAATAATGCGAATTGCAATCTTATCCAACGGCAACATTAATTATTCGACGCTTCGCCTGAAAGAAGAGGCTGAAAAGCGCGGTCATCAAGTTAAAGTTATTAAGTATAAAAACTGCTACGTTTCAATTGACGAAAAGCATCCGACGGTTATTTACAAGGGTAAGGAGATTGGTGAATTCGACGTAGTAATTCCGCGAATCGCGAGTCATATGACAAAGTACGGAACAGCGGTTTTGCGTCAATTGGAGATGATGCATCCGAAGGCATTTTTCATGAATCGCTCGATTGCAATTACTAGGGCGCGGGACAAATTACGCTCAACGCAGTTATTAGTTAAAGCTGGTGTGTCAATTCCGAAGACGGTCTTTTCTCGAAACGCGACTGACATTGATTCGCTCATTGAAGAGATTGGTGGTATGCCAGCGATTATTAAGTTGGCGCGCGGCACGCACGGAAATGGCGTGGTTCTGGCGGAAACTAAAAAGGCTGCCAAGTCGGTTCTACAGGCGTTTTATTTGACCAACTCGGACGGCACGAACGTGCTGCTTCAGGAGTTTATTAGAGAGTCGGCTGGTGTCGATATTCGTGCGTTTGTGGTTGGTAGTCAAGTGGTGGCTAGTATGAAACGTCAGAGTTTGGACGATGATTTCCGCAGTAATTTACACAAGGGCGGCGAAGGAACCAGTATAAAATTGACAGATTCTGAGCGTAAAATGTGCGTGAAAGCCGCTAAGGCAATGGGATTAACAGTTGCCGGAGTCGATTTCATGAGATCAAGCCGTGGAGCTTTGGTGCTGGAGGTTAATGCTAGTCCAGGGTTTGGAATTGAGAAAATTACTCGCCGAAATGTGGCTGGAAAGATAATTGAATACATCGATCGAAATGCCAAGCGTGGCAATAAGAAAGATAAAATCGGCGCTTAAGCATAAACTTGTTATAATAGGTTTATGGACGAGCCTCGTCACTCGACAGTAACTCAAACTGTCATCAAATGGATATTTATCTGCGGTATGCTGATGGTTATTGGTGGGGCAATTTTTTATGCTTTTCGAACGGTTTCGCCAAAAACGGAAATGATTTACCTGAATAAGACGATGCTTCGGGCGGAAATTGCTAATGACGAAGAATCGCAGCGGAAAGGTCTGTCCGGAAGGCTGGGAATTGATGAGAATTATGCCATGCTATTTGTTTTTGACCATAACGATCGTCATAAAATGTGGATGAAAGATATGAAGTTTTCGGTTGATATGATTTGGATCAATGATAAAAAGCGCGTTGTCTATGTAAAGCATAACGTCAAGCCAGATGCTGAGCCGCATGAAAAATATGCGCCACCAGTTCCAGCAAAGTACGTGTTGGAGGTGAAGGCGGGAGTTGCTAAGCAGGCGAGCGCTGCGGTTGGGTCACCGGTAAAATTTGATTTGGAGGAGGATAAATGAGCGTGATAATTTTATTTGGAGCAATTTTAGTAACAGTTTTTGCGGTTGCATTTGTTTCATCTCGAAGATTCGGTCCATTGGCGTTGTCGTTGGCGACGGGATTTTTACTATCAGAATGGTGGGGTAGCTGGCTGACGGGGGTGCTGGATGGCTTGAAATTGGAAACTGGTTTATTGCCAAATGGTGTAATTTCGGGATTAGTCTTAACGTTGATTCCATTAATTATGCTTATTCTAAGCGGACCTAGATATCAGAAAAAACATGAGAGAATTGTCTCGGCGGTGGGAATCGCGTTTTTGACAGCAGCGCTATTGGTGGTTCCTCTGGGAAAATATATATCACTAGACGGACAGGCGCTGGAGCTGTATAAGATTTTCGCGAATAATTGGCGGTATGTGGCTACGTTTGGTCTGGTGTGCGGTCTAATTGACATTTTTTCACTACATACTGGCGGGCATAAACTCGCTAAGCATTGACCTTTGTGCTGGTTTGTGCTAGGATGAAGAAAGCGGATATTCCGAATGGGTCCATAGCTCAGTTGGTTAGAGCACCTGCCTTTTAAGCAGGGTGTCCCGGGTTCAAGCCCCGGTGGACCCTCCAAATTTGATGAAATCGACTCCCTTGGTGGAGTCTTTTTTGTAGCTCCAAATGTATATATACTTTAAGTATGAATAGATGGCTATTTGAGAAGTTGCATATTTCTTGGTTGGTGGCGGCGTGGTGTCTCGGTCTGACAATTGGCGTAATTTCCATCCATTACATACCGCGGTCGTTTGTAGTGAACTCATTATTTTTATTGGTCGGGCTGGCTATTTTCATAATTGTAGTAATTTGGCGCTGGCGATTTTTTGTGATTTTAGCAATTATTTCTGGAGTTTTGATTGGTCTTTGGCGCGGTGAAATTGGCAGAAAAGGCGTGGAGGTTTATGATTCGTTAATCGGAAAAGTCGCAATTGTCCAGGGTCAAGTTTTGGAGGATCCTGATCTCGATAAAAATAGTCAAACGGTTCTTAGACTGGGCAATTTGCAGATGAATAATGAAAAATTGCCGGGACAAATTTGGGTGACGACGCCAGATAAAAACTCAATTAAGCGTAGTGATATCGTGAAGGTTAAAGGCAAAATGACGGCGGGATTTGGGGCTTTTTCGGCAAGCATATATCGGGCGAAAATTATTAGTGCCGAAAGACCCGTTCCGGGTGATGTGGCGGTGGGAGTCCGTGATTGGTTTGCGGGGCGGGTTCGCGAGCATATTCCGGAATCAGAGTCCGCGTTGGGGCTGGGATTTTTATTGGGCTTAAGGCGTGCTATGCCGACTGAGTTAAGTGACAATTTGAAAATTGCTGGACTAACGCATATAGTGGTGGCGAGCGGCTATAATTTGACAATTTTAGTTCGTTTAGCGCGACGATTATTTGCCAAGCGATCAAAATATTTAGCGATGCTCAGCGCGGTTGTTATGATAATCGGTTTTATGGCGGTGACTGGATTAAGTCCTAGTATGTCGAGGGCTGGTTTGGTGGCGGGACTGAGTCTGGCGGCGTGGTATTATGGTCGGACAATTCATCCGCTGGCCCTACTTCCTGTGTCGGCGGCAATTACATTATTGATAAATCCGCAATTTGGTTGGGGCGATTTGGGCTGGCAATTAAGCTTTGCTTCGTTTGCGGGCGTAATTATGTTAGCGCCGCTTTTGCATTCTTACTTTTTCGGCAATAAAGAACCGGGCGCGTTTCGACAGATTTTAATTGAAACTTTGTCGGCGCAAATTATGACATTGCCGCTACTTATGATGAGTTTCGGCGTTATTAGCAATGTGGCGTTAATCGCGAATATGTTGATTTTGCCGTTTGTGCCGCTAGCGATGCTGCTGACGTTTATGTCGGGCGTGCTGGTTTTTGTGCCGATGATTGGCGCGTTGATTGCAATTCCAACGACGTGGCTACTTGGCTATATGATTCAAGTCACCAATTGGACGGCTGGATTTGAATGGGCTCAAATGGAAGTTAGTATCAATTTGTGGCAATGTGTGGTTTTATATGTGGCGCTAATTTTGGCAATGATTTGGATGAAAAAGCAAACTAAATTGGACCTCGCCAAGATAAATATTGTGGAGTAGTGTATAATAGTAACAGATTGAAATAGCAAATAACTTTAGGAGAAATTATGTCAGGACACAGTAAATGGGCTACAACTCACCGACAAAAAGCGATTGTTGACGCTAAGCGTGGCGCGATTTTTACGAAATTGGGCAATCAAATTGCTATTGCGGCACGTGGCGGCACAGATCCAGCGCTGAACTCAAGTTTGGCGATGGCAATTGAAAAAGCTAAGGCTGCGAATATGCCTAGTGCAAACATCCAGCGAGCAATTGACCGAGTGGCGGATAAGAGCGCAGCGGCTTTGGAGGAAATTGCTTACGAGGGTTATGGTCCTGGCGGTGTGGGCGTTATTATTGAAACGGCGACAGATAATCGCAATCGAACATTGCCAGAGGTAAAAACTGCGTTGGTTAAAAATGGCGGACGAATTGCCGATGCTGGTAGTGTGATGTTCCAATTTACGCGCAAAGGCGTCATTACTATCGAAGGCATCGGGGAAGATTTGTTACTAGCGGTTTTGGACGCTGGCGCCGAAGATGCTGTCGAGGAAGATGGCGAGATTATCGTGTATACAGAGTTGAAAGATTTGGCGAGCGTGCGGAATAAATTGGTTGAGCAAGGCTTGAAGGTTAAAGACGCAGAGTTACGATACATTGCCAATACGCCGATAGAAATTGCTGATATGGAAACTGCGCAGAAATTGATGAAAATGATTGATGCGTTGGACGATTTGGATGACGTTGTTAATGTTCATACAAATGCGGATATCACGGCGGAATAAAATTATCGCTTTAAGGAATCGCTCCTTTTCTGGGGCGATTTTTAATTTGACAAAAAGTACGCTAAACTAAAGATGATCAACCATAAGCAAGGAGCGAGCATGAAGTATTTGCGCAACACACTACTTATGATACTAGCCGTGGCACTAATGATGCCGTCGTCGTTGGTTTTGGCGGAAGGTGTTTCAAGTACTACTCAAGAGTCGAAAGTTGATGACGCTCAGACTGTTGATAATAGTCTTAAATCGGCTGAGGAAGCGAAAGATTCAGTTGTCGATAAGGAGCAGATCGATAGCAATTTACCCTCCCAATCAAGTGAAAAGCCCGAGACTCCAACGGAGAATTCATCTACGGATAGTCCGAGTGAAAATCCTGCCACCAATGAGTCTTCAAAATCCGAGCCAAACCCCGAATCTGAGCCGCCAAAAATAGATAATCCAGATGGAAAAACAGAAGAAAATGCTCCGATATTAATTTCAAAGATTAGTCAGGATAAAAAATATGTTGAGATATATAATCCGACAAATCAGAATGTTAATTTGGCTGGTTGGAAAATAGAGTATTACGCTGGATCTGGCGCTAAAACCGTTGGAAAGATTTTCAAGGATGAAGTAATCTTGGCGAACGGATTTTTGGTTTTGTCGAATGATAAGACGTTGGCGGGCGCCATAAAGTTTGATAATAATTTAGGTTTGGCTCAAAATGATGGATCGGTCGTATTGTCGCGCTTGGACGGGTCGGTTTCAGATATTGTTGGCTGGGGGAGTAATTCAAAGTTTGCAGGCTCGCCAATTAAAGGCGGTGTGAAAATTGTTTGGCGCTGTTTTATTGATGGAAATATTATTGATTCGAAAAATAATTCCACTGATTTTTTATCGAGTAAAGGTTCTGACAATCAGGAAATTGTGCCGTATTCACGTCCGAATTGTAAGAGTCCAGAGCCCAAACCTGAATCTCCAAAGGAGTTGAATAAATGTGAAGGTCTGAAGCTAAGTGAAATCGCGTCGAATGTGGATGAACAATTCATTGAGATTGTCAATTCTGGCGAAAAAACCGTCATTACGACAGGCTGTAAATTGGCGGTTGGCGATGCTGGCGTTCGTGAAAATATTGGTGATATCGAATTAAATCCTGGCGAATTTTTAGTGATCAAAATAAAAAGTACGAATCTGAAATTGCCAAAAACAAAAGGGAAAGTTTATTTATTAGATGAGGCTGGCTCGCAAATTGATTCCGCTGAATATGAGAAGTTAGCGAAAAGCTCTTCGTGGAGTTTGATTGATGATGAGTGGGCTCGGACATTTGCCACCACTGAAGGCGCCGCTAATATTTTTAAGGAATATTTGGATTGTCAGAATGGTTACGAGCGAAATGCGCTGGGTAGATGTGTGAAAATTGCCATCCCGCCCGTTGAAAGCCCTTGTTCTGTTGGTCAATATCGTCATCCGGAAACTCGCCGTTGTCGAAAAATTGAAGCGGCAAAAACTATTATGCCCTGTAAAGATGGCTAT
>CAUTOA010000001.1:0-30159 GCA_963540205.1 uncultured Candidatus Saccharibacteria bacterium | reverse complement strand
TCAATTTTATCTCTGGTGAGCGCCGATTCTAATGACGAGCGTCGAAGCTTTTTTAATTCAATAGGAATGAACTGGGTTTGCGCAACAATTCCGCTAATCTTAAAACCAGTTAACGGATTGGTTTCTATGAAATCAGCCAGAACGTGAGTTAAATCACAATTGCCAATTAATACAACACGACGCGCACCCAAACCGCGCTTTAATAGCTTCAGGCGAACAATATTGGCGGCGCTGCGGAAAATCATTAGTAAAATAAAACCAATTCCGGTGGCGTAAATCGCGACAAGCTTGGCTGGGAATAATGGAGTGTTGGTGAAGAACGTCACAGAAATCATAATCATAATTCCAGTTATTGACGCCAAAAGTATTCGTCCGAAGTTTCGCAATGGGTGCGTGTAAATCTCTCGGTCGTATAAGCCAAAGAAGTAGAACATCACGATCCACAACGGCAACGTCATAAAAATTGAGGTAATAAAATCTATGGCATTAATGCTGATATGGAACGGTCTAGGATCCAGGGAAATTCGCAAAATGTAGGCAATAGTAAATGCGCTTAATAAAGCTAAGATATCAAGAACAACCAGAACAATTTTGAAGTAAAAATCAGACTTTTTCCGCATAATCTCTGGGGTAATTATACAAAAATATGCCGATTATAGCAAAACAATGAATCGTATTTATAAAACTGCCAAAAAACCAGAAATGTATAAACATCGCGATGGTTAGAGATAAGATAAATTGAGCTTTAATTTCACGGATGTTTTTTATGGCGAAAAAGATAATTATTAACGGGACAATTAGAAGGGCGAATAGCCCGATGATTCCTAAGCCGCTGAGTAATAATATGTAAAAAACGTAGACCGTCTGGTCCGCTGGGACGTTTATGTGAAGGTGTTTTTGGATGAAATTACCGAGATTGCCGAGTCCGACGCCGAAGAAGAATGTTCGTGGCGATGACAGCCAAGATTTTATGGCTAAGTCACTGGCGCTGAGTCTGTCATTGGCGGAAGCTTCAACAAAACCGGCGGGTTGGAAAGAATTGTTGCTTGGTGGAATGTTTTCGGTAGGTTTTGGTGACGGATTTTTGGCGATGGATTTTTGTGGAATTTTAATTTTTCCGAGAGATAATTGATCGACCATACTAACAAAGGTATTGTGTGCGATGAAGGGCGTATTGGCGTATCTAATGTTGGCTGACGAGAATAATAAGATGAATCCAAACAGTAATCCAGCGAAGATGATTGGAAGTTTTTTACGAATAAAAGATATGTCAATCCGTTTTACGAAAGCGATTATAAATAAGGCTATTATGGCGATAAAAATTGCCAAAAATCCGCCACGGGAAAATGTTAAAGATATGGCGAGAGTTGTGAAAAATAGGCTAAATTTGGCTAAGCGAGATTTTGATTGAAAGAGTGCAAGGAAAAATGCTGGAAGTAGAGAATTGGCGAAAAATTGCGGTTCAGCGGCGAATAAATTGATTCGTGGAAATCCAAAAACGTCAGCTTTACAACCAGCGCAAAGTGTACCAAATCCTGTTGGCTCAAAGGTGGCGACGATGAGCTGAGTGATTGCTAAAATCCCAAAAACCAGCCCGCTCCATAGTCCGATATTGATGAGTTTGCGTTTTTCTGATTTTGACAATTCACTATAAATTAAGCCAGAGGATAATCCGACGGCGAGTAGGAATAATAGCGATAATGAATATAACGCGGTGCGCAGGCGTGCTTCTGCGAAAAATACGCCGACGGCGATGGCGATAAAAATTGCCAAAAATCCGCCGATTAGCCATCGGTTTTTCAACAATTCTTGGCGTTTTTTAAGTAGTAATGGTAAGGAAAATAATAGTAGGCTTACGGCAACGATTTGATATAATCCTACGCGCAGTGACGGGAAGTCCAGAATTGATAAGCCGACACTGGGATGCAGGGCAAAGCCGCCGCCAAAAATAACAATAGCTAATAGCCAGAATCGAACGTCGTTAATGTATTTTTTTGCCATATTTTAAGTATAGCGTATGGTGTATACTTTAGATATGAAACTGACGAAAAAGCAAAAAATAATGCTGGATTTTATCGATGGATTTATAAAGGGCAATGGCTATAGTCCGACGCTTCGGGAAATTATGCGCGCTTTGGGCTATAAATCGGTATCGACGGTAGCAAAACATGTTGATAATTTGGTGGCTGCGGGATTTTTAGAGAAGCAGGACGGCGAAGTTAGGTCTTTGACGCTGAGTAGTGAGAAAAAAGAAGTTTGGTGGCAAAATTTAGCGAAAGAAATTAAGAAGAGAGAAGCTGAAGACGACGAAAAATCACGCTCGGAAGTGGAGATTTTAAAAAAAGCATTGGAAATTGTCCGTCAGTAACTTTACAACTATTCAAAAACTCGCTATAATACAAGACATATTCCGGCATAGCTCAGTGGTAGAGCGGTTGGCTGTTAACCAATAGGTCGCTGGTTCGAGCCCAGCTGCCGGAGCCAAATTAGTTTTCTATGAAGCTGTCCTTAATAGGGCAGTTTTATGTAGGTTATTTAACGGATATATTTTATGGGAAAAACTTTCAAATATTACGACATTATTTTAGCTGTATTTGCTGCTATATTATTAATCTCTAATTTAGCAGGGACTAAATTAATTGCTTTTGGTCCGATTATTACAGATGGCGGAGCTATTTTATTCCCAATATCTTATATTCTTGGCGATGTCTTAACTGAGATTTATGGCTATAAATATGCTCGACGAGCAATTTGGGTGGGGCTAGGCGTTATGCTTTTGGCAGTGCTGTGCTTTACAATTGTGCGTTATATGCCGCCGGCGCCGGAGTATGCGGATCAGGCTGCGTATGAAGCGGTTTTAGGATTCTTCCCGAGGATTGTTGCAGCTAGCTTAGCCGCATTTTTGACTGGATCATTTTTAAATTCGTTTGTATTGGCGAAATTGAAAGTTAAAACTAAGGGCAAAAAACTATGGTTACGATTAATTGGATCGACAGTCGTTGGTGAATTATGTGATACTGTAGTATTCGCCTTTGTTGCGTTCGGTGGAATACTTCAGGGAATGAACATGCTGACGTATATTCTGATTGGCTGGATATTTAAGACTGTAGTGGAGATTGTTTTCTTGCCTATCACATATCGCGTAATAGATAAGATGAAACAGGTCGAAAAAGTTGATGCTTATGACGATAAGACTAACTTTACGCCGTTTAGTGTTGACTTAAAATAGTCTGATTGATCTTTAAAGCGTTTTTACAGAACGCTTGTTTATAGTGGTTTGCATGAGAGCAATGACCACACCCCAACCATTAGCTAGGTCGCGACTTATTACGTCCGATTCTAGCCCATCGCCGTTTCGGGCGATAGCTAATCCATTTGTCGACATAGCCGTGCCGGTGCTGAACGAGGAGAAAATTCTTCAAAGTAGCATTGAAACGCTTGACGAATACATGATGGAAAATTTGCCATATCGCTATCAAATAACGATCGCGGATAATGGCAGTCAAGATAACACTTTAAAAATCGCAAAAAGCTTGGCACAAAACCATCAATCAGTTCGTGTTGTAAGGCTGGCTAAACGCGGTCGCGGGCGAGCATTAAAGCAAGTCTGGCAAAGCAGTCAGGCGGATATTCTGACGTATATGGATGTCGATTTGTCCACCAGCTTGGATGATTTTCTGCCGATGATTCAGCCGCTTGTGGCGGGCGAAGCGGGCGTGGCGATTGGCTCTCGATTGATGAAAAAATCAAAGACCAGCCGCGGTTTTAAGCGGGAATTTATTTCACGGTGTTACAACAAGATTATCAAATTGACGTCGCGAACCAAATTTAGCGATGCGCAGTGTGGATTTAAGGCAATTCGTCGTGATGTGGCGAAGAGATTTTTGCCAAAAATTAAGGACAATGAATGGTTCTTTGACACTGAGCTTTTGATTAAAACGGAGCGCGCAGGCGTGCCGATTCACGAGCAGCCCGTTACTTGGATTGAAGATACTGATAGTCGTGTGAAGATTGTGAAAACTGCGGTCGACGATTTAAAAGGACTACATCGAGTTAATAAGGAATTGGACAATCGTTCGTGGCTTGAGAAAATAGCGCTTCCGATTCTGTTGATTGCGACGGGTGCGTTGTATTTGTTTGGCGCGATGCATAATGGCATGGCGAATAGTTATTACGCGGCGGCAGTGCAGGCAGCAAGCCAAAACTGGACGGCGTGGCTGTTTGGTAGTTTGGATGCGGCGAATTATGTTTCAATCGACAAGCCTCCGCTGGCGACGATGATAATGGGACTTAGCGCTCGACTGTTTGGGTTTTCCAGCTTTTCAATGTTACTACCAAGCGTATTAGCGGGCGTTGGTTCGGTCTGGCTATTATATTCGGCAGTGAAACGACAATTCGGCTCCACTAGCGCGATAATTTCTGCAGTTACATTAATGCTAACTCCTGTTGCAGCGTTGATGTTCGGATTTAATAATCCAGATGCTATCTTGACATTTATGCTCACCGCCAGCGGTTACGCATTTCTCAGGTCATTAGAGGGTAGGCGTCCGCTTTTATGGCTCGGTCTGGCGGGACTATTTACGGGACTAGCTTTTAATACGAAAATGCTTCAAGGCTTGATGGTTTTGCCTGCGATGGTGATTGTCTATCTAGCGTTCGCTAAGCCGCCAATTGTTACGCGATTTCTACATTTGATGTTTGCGGGCGTGATTACGACGATGTCGACTTTATGGTGGAGCGTGCTTGTTTGGCTGACGCCGTCTGGCAATCGACCGTGGGTTGGTAGTACGAATGACAATAGTATTTGGAGTTTGATTTTTGGCTATAACGGATTTGGTCGGCTATTAGGAAACCGCGGCGGCGGAGGTGGCGGAACTCCTCCGAGTGGTGGAATGGCAATAGTAAGCCCTGGTGGAATGGGTGGCGCTCCTAGTGGTGGTCATGGTCCTGGCGGCACTGGATTCGGTGGACAGACTGGAATATTCAGGATATTCAATAATGATTTCGGACCAAACATCGCATGGCTGATAGTCTTAGCATTAGCGAGCGGCGGACTACTCTTATGGATTTTACGCAAGACTCCGCGGACTAATCGCGGACGAGCGGCGGTGATATTCTGGATGCTTTGGTTGATTATTCACATCGTAATATTTAGTATGACTAGCGGCGTGATTCATCCGTACTACGTGGTGGTTATGGCACCGGCTGTCGCGGCTCTGGTTGGGATTGGTGTGCCGTTTCTTTGGGGTTCGTACATCAGACGAAAGTCGTATGCTTGGATTTTGCCGATGTTGGTTGGCGTGACGGCGGCGATTGCGATAATTATCCTTAGCTACGCTGGTACGATGACTTGGCTAATGTGGACGGTTGGTGCTTTGGGGGCTATCGGTATGATTGGGCTATTGGTCAATCTATATACGCCGAAACGTTGGCTTCAGAACTTGGCAATTATCACCTCTGTGGCTACGTGTATGACCGCTCCAATTGTTTACACGCTGTCGACTATCAACGTTACGCATACGGGCAGCATTCCGACGGCAGGTCCGAGTTCAACAGCGATGCAAGGAAGTAATAATGAAAAATCTCAGGCAGACAGCGCGTTGGTTCAGTATCTTTTACAAAACCAAAATGGTGCGACTTGGTTGGTAGCGGTGGATAGCGCCAATGAATCTGCGGCAATTCAGCTAACCAGCGGTCATCCAGTCATGGCGATTGGTGGCTTTAATGGTAGAGACACGCCACTCACGCTTGAACAATTTAAGCAATTGGTGGCGGACGGCAAATTGAAATATTATGCCGCTAGCTCACACGGTCATGGTGGCGGTCCAAACGGTGGAAATAGCGAAATCACAAATTGGATTAAGAAAAACGGTAAAGTCGTTAATTATGGAGGTAGTGATGTAACATTATACGAACTATCTGCATAGGAAATAAATTTAACTAAAGGAGAAATATTATGAAAAGATTAGATCAAGAATCTCAAACAACACCAGAAAATATCTTTAACAATTCGGAATGCACTTCGAACGAAAAACGCTCAGTTAGTGTCGGCGCGGCAATGGGAATAGCAATTGGTGGCGTGGTTTTGTGTGGACTGGGATTTGTTGCGGGTATGCAAGTTGGAGGCTCGAGCGGAAGCCAAATGAGCGGGCAAACTGGCGGCCCTCCAGGAATGAGTCAATCTCAAGGCGGTCCTGGCGGATCTAGGCAGCAATCTGGCGGAAATGGCAGTATGCCCCAAGCTCAATCTGATCAATCAGGACAATCGGGTTCATCTTCAGCTGGGCAAACTCCGTCAGCTCAAAATAACACAACTAACACGCCGCCATCAGACGCTTCACAGTCTGGCACAGCGCCGCAACCAACTTCTCAATCCTCTCGACAATAAAAACCTAGTTCTCAATAAAAAATTACCACCTCATCACGGGGTGGTAATTTTATGCAGTTGCAGGTTAGCGCAGAATGAATAGTCCTGCAGCAACTAATGCTAGGACGGCGATAACACCTAAGAAGGCATTAAATCCTGTGTTTGCAAGTAGTCCGCTTACAGCATGCTGAGGCTTATTAGCTGGGAGTAGGACAAGAGGTGGCAAGAGTCGCTTGAAAGTCGCTAGGATAAGATATGGTTTGAAAATTAAGCGCTATGCAGCGGTGTACTTTCTATTTTACGGAACTAACACCAGACATGCAGGTTGAATTCGACAGGATCAAATGGATTATCGAGGAGTCTTACTGCTCGTTTGGTTTTACTCCAATCGATACGCCTGTACTGGAACGTTCCGAGATCCTACTAGCAAAAGCTGGCGACGAAACAGAAAAACAGATCTATCGCGAGTTTCACCAGTGTGATATTGATGTGATTGGTGAAGGGGAGTTGTCAGTTGCGTATGATGCAGAAATACCACGAGTAATCTACTCAATTTTTTCGCAACTTGATTTCGGTAAGTTCACTATTCGAGTGAGCAACCGAAAGATTCTCTCTGGATTGATTGAGCATCTTGAATTGAGCAGTTCTTCGGTTGAAGTAATGCGTGTCATTGACAAGGTAGATAAAATCAGTCGAACAGAGTTTGTCACTGAACTGAAAAAGCTTGGTATGAACACCGATCAGATTGATTTACTGAATCAGTACGTTTTTGCCGAGGGTGACTCGGACAGTATTTTGGCTACACTTCGTGTCGCCAAAATTGATAGCCTAGAGCTACAGAAGGGTATTGAGGAGCTTGAGTCGGTATGCGTGATATGGGAATTCCTGATAATTATTTCAGGATTGACCTAACGATTGCACGAGGTCTCGACTACTATACCGGCACTATCTATGAGACAACGCTGGATGATTATCCTCGCCTTGGATCGGTATGCTCTGGCGGTCGCTATGATGATTTAGCGTCTCACTATATCAACAAAAAACTTCCTGGGGTTGGCGTGTCTGTTGGTTTGACCCGGCTGTTTAGTCAGCTAGTCGAGCAGGATATAGTTAAGCCTCAGAAGAAGTCAATCGCTGAAGTGCTGATTATTTCACTGACAGATGACCAGTTTAAGTCTGCACTCAACTGACCTACTAGTAGGAAGGATCTGGTCATGAAGCACAATATCCCGCTCGGCACGAGCGAGATTCTCGGTGTTGACCTACTCCCTTATTGAATCAATCTTTGGTATAATAGGTTACATGACGAAATTATTTTTGCAACATCACCATCATCTCCACGTGTAGACAGGAGGTTTTTTGTTGTTGTGGTATGCCTCCTGCGGGAGGTTTTTTGATTGATTAATTTTAGGAAAGGAATATATGATACCAGATAAATTAAAGCCAGGCGATGAAATTAGAGTAGTTGCGCCGGCGCGCTCAGCAAGTGATATTGATGAAAGAGTTTTAGATCGAGCGAAAGCGGCGTTAGAGTCATTTGGATTAAGGGTTTCGTTTAGTAAAAATGCTTTTTCCAGGGGTCAGCGAGGCTGCCCGACGGACGACGAAAAGGTTGAAGATTTACACGAAGCGTTTATGGACAGTAATGTGAAATGTGTTTTGGCGGCTATCGGCGGGTTTAATTCAAATCAGTTGTTAGGCAAAATTAACTGGCAAATTATTAAAGACAATCCGAAGATTTTTGGTGGCTTTTCTGATATCACCGTTCTCAATCATGCGATTTTGGCAAAAACTGGGATGGTGACTTATGTGATGCCAAATTTCTATTGTTTTGGTTTGCCGCCAGAAGCTAATTATTCGTTGGAGTATTTTCGGCGGTGTTTGCTTTCAGATCAGCCAGCAGAATTTGTCGTTCAACAATCGGAGACATTTTACGATCTTCCGTGGGACTATGACGAAGTTTCACCGCGTCAAGATTTGAAAAATAATGGGCCGCGAGTCGTGCAGGGCGGATCGGCTGAAGGAATAATGATTGGCGGTAATCTTTGTAGCTTGAACCTGTTGAACGGTACGGAATATTTTCCGAAAATTGAAGGTGATATTATTTTGTGTATTGAAGACGATAGCTATGATTCAATCCCTGAGACAGTTGAACGAAATATTCAATCCTTAATGCAGCAGCCTTTCTTTCGTCAAGTAAAAGCAGTTTTGGTTGGGCGTTTTCAGGGTGAATCTCGGGCGACCGACGACATGATTAGCGACATTATTCTTTCAAAGAACATCGATCCAAAAATTCCAGTGGTGGTCAATCTTGATTTTGGTCACACTGACCCGAAGTTCACGTATCCGGTTGGCGGTAATTGTAAGGTTGTAGTGGGAGATGGTGCTAAAATTGTCATTCGTTGTGGTGACTAGGCGACTTTTGGATGGGGTGCTTTAAGCAATTTTTCAGATGCCTGTGCTAAAGTAAAAAAAGAGGATAGTTGGCTAATGAGAATTTTACTAGTAGAAGATGACGTTACAATTGCTCGACTATTAAAAGAAGGGCTAGAAGACGAGTCATATGCAGTTGATGTGGTGCATGATGGTAATGAAGGTTATCGAACCGCTGTCGCCGATGAATATGATGTTATTATTTTGGACATAATGTTGCCAGAAATGAACGGTTATGAAGTTTGTCGAGCCTTGAGAAATGATGGTAATAAAACGCCGATTTTAATGTTGACCGCGCGCGATGCGGAGCGTGATATTGTTGAAGGTTTGGACACAGGGGCGGATGATTATTTAGCTAAGCCGTTTAGCTTTGATGTACTATTGGCCCGCATAAGGGCGTTACTTCGTAGACCGAATGAGAAATTAGAGGAAATTCTTCAGGTGGGCGATTTGAAGCTTGATCCAAGCTCGAAAAAAGTAACGCGAGCTTCGCAGGAAATTAACTTGACCGCTAAGGAATATGGTGTTCTGGAATATTTGATGCGGAACAAAGGTAAGGTTTTATCAAAAGAACAGATTATATCGCACGTTTGGGATTTTGACGCGGACGTATTGCCGAATAATGTTGAGTTATTTATTATGTTTTTGCGCCGAAAAATCGATAAGCCATTTAAGTCGAAATTAATTCACACGGTTTCGGGTTTTGGCTATAAATTAGAGGAAAAATCATGAAACAGCAACGCGTCAAGCGACTAGCGCTGAGTTATTTGGCTGTGATTATGACATTGTCGCTGGCGTTTAGCGTGGTTATTTATGCCGTTACCTCGACGCAACTTAACCGAGAATTGCCACCTGATGACCATATTAAGCAATCTGCGGATATTGAAGATCAATTTCATCATCGGCTGGAGCGACGCGACAATGAAACGCGCGAAATGGTGGTGATATCTTTAATTGTGTTAAATGGTGCGATGTTGGTGTTTGGTTATTGGTTGAGTCTAGTGTTGGCACGAAGAACGCTGGTGCCAATTGAACGGTCAATTGAGCAGCAAGCCCAATTTGTATCTAATGCCAGCCACGAGCTAAGAACTCCGTTGGCGGCGTTGCTTTTGAGCAATGAAATAGCGATGCGTAAGCGTGTGCTGACCGACGAAAAAGCTCGTCAGGTTTTGAGCCAAAACGTTAAGGAAATTAAAAAACTGGCTAATCTTAGTAATTCGCTGTTGGATTTGGCGAAGTCGGAAAATGCTTTGAATGATCCAGAGCTAATTGATATTTCTGAAATTATTAAAGAGGTTATAGAACAGTATTCTCAGGTTGCAAAAGCAAAGCAGGTTAAGATTTTTCATAATATTCCAGATGGTCAAAAAGTAACTTTGCAAGTAAATGCGGTTCGTCAGATTTTATCAATTTTGGTGGACAATGCTATTAAATACGCGCCGCAAAAGGTCGGCGAAGTAAAGATTCAGGTTGGTTTGAATAAAAATTCTGTGGAATTTATAGTTAAAGATAATGGGCCAGGCATTTCGTCAAATGATCAAAAACACATTTTCGAGAGATTTTATCGTGCAGACGCAGCGCGGACTCGGACCGACGCGTCGGGCTATGGTTTGGGGCTGGCAATTGCCAAGACTCTGGCAGATCGTTGTGGTTATACTATTCGTATCAAAAGTAAACCTTCAGCTGGCGCGGAATTTATACTAGTCATTCCAAATTAATAACAGATAGAATATGCTATAATTTACGCATGGAAACATTGCCGGATTACGATAAATTATTAACCGACAGAGCCTTGCGGTGTGCGGCGACGGAGCTGAACGTTGATTCATCTGAATTACGGATTACACCAGTAAGTGGCGGCTTTTCGCTTAATCGTCGAGCGTTAGTGTCATCTGGTGATCGAACGATTTTCGTTAAAGAAGTTGATACTAATTTATTGTCGGATGAGGGCGAGCGGGAACTAGGCTGGCTAAAAAAAGATTATGCAGTGACACGCTTGTTACAGAAAACTTATCCGCAATATGTTGCTGATTGGACTGAATTGGCTGATGATGGTCACGTGTTGATGACGAGCAGTTACGCTTCGTCAGATGGGTGGTTGTGGCAACCTCCGACGGATAACTCTGTCGCGGAACGTTATATTTCGACGGTGATAACCGCGGTTCGCGAGTTGGAAAAAATAAAATTGCCACAGGAGCTAATTGAAGAATTGCAATTACAACCGTTTGTGGCGAGAGAGTTTGGCTTAGATGATGGGATTGATCAGATTATTGCTGATGCTGATATTCGTCGTCGGTTGATTAATAACTATCAAAAACTATTGCCGAGTCAGTTGGAGATTAATCAGCGGCGTTGTCGGAATATAATTGAGCTGTTAGAAAAGCGCGATGAGTTGATTGATATTTCGGTGCGCGCTAAAGAATTTGCCAAGCAGACGGAAGATTGCTTTAATCATTCGGATGTTCGTAGTGATAATTTGGCATTTAATCCGCAAACTGGCGAGTTGAAGTTGGTTGACTGGAACTGGGCTTCTTATTCACCCCAGGGATCTGGTGCGACAGAATTTCTGGTTGATATGGCGCGCCATGGTCATGACGTAACGCCGTGGCTAGGCGAGTTGAACGTGGAAATGCTGGCGTCATTTGTCGGATTTTTCCTTATACGTAGTCTAAAACCACCGCTCAAGCCGGGTGATAATCTTCGTCAAATGCAAGCGCTATCAGCGGCTGTTGCTTACGATTTACTGCAGTCCATGTAAAGAAATCATAAATGTAAATAATACAATGTACTTTCATTGACAGACGCTATATATCGCGTGTATATTCAATATTAAGCACTACATATGGTGTTTTAGAAAATAAATAACGTTTTTTGCAACATGCACCCACTGGAGAGGTTGGGCTGGTTTGCTATTTTTATAAATAAGGAGAGGGAATGTATAAATCAATTAAAAAACGCGACGGTCGAACTGTTAAATTTGATCGGAAAAAAATTGAAAAGGCGATTGAAAAGGCGGGGCTGGAAACTGGTGAATTTGACGCCGCTCAAGCAGTTGAATTGACCGACAAAGTTTTGGGTGTTTTGGAAACTCGTAACCAAAAGCGTCTACCAAGCGTTGAAGATATTCAGGATATTGTTGAGGATGCGTTGATTGACTCTAAGTTTAAGAAGACTGCAAAGGCGTACATTATTTACCGCGATCAGCATAAAAAATTGCGCGAAATTACCTCTAATGCACACGTTGATTTGATTGATAAATATCTGGAAAATTTGGACTGGAAAGTTAATGAAAACTCTAATATGGGCTACAGTCTTCAGGGTTTGAATAACTATGTTTCAGCGGAGATTACGAAGACTTACTGGCTGGATAAGATTTATACATCGAAGATTGGGCAGGCTCACAAAGAAGGTGACTTGCACATTCACGACCTTAACTTGTTAAGCGTTTATTGTGTTGGTTGGGACCTAACTGACTTATTACAAGAAGGGTTTACTGGCGTGGCTGGTAAGGTTGCCTCTAAGCCTGCTAAGCATTTCCGATCAGCGCTTGGTCAAGTTGTAAACTTCTTTTATACATTACAGGGCGAAGCGGCTGGTGCGCAGGCTTTTTCTGATTTTGACACGCTATTAGCGCCGTTTATTCGTGCCGACAAATTAAGCTATGAAGAAGTAAAACAGGCTATTCAAGAATTCGTCTTTAATGTCAACGTGCCGACTCGTGTTGGTTTCCAGACGCCGTTTACCAACATTACACTTGACCTTGAATGTCCAAAGCATATGGCAGATAATCCAGTGATTATTGGTGGCGAAATGCAGGACACGACTTATAGCGAATATCAAGAAGAAATGAATATGCTGAATAAGGCACTGCTGGAAGTTCTTTCTGAGGGCGACGCTAATGGTCGCGTGTTTACCTTCCCAATTCCAACGGTTAATATCACCAAGGACTTCAATTGGGATAATCCAGTGATTGAAAGTTTGTGGGAAGCTAGCGCTAAATACGGCATTCCATACTTCTCAAACTTCATAAATTCTGACATGGACCCAGAAGATGCGCGCTCAATGTGTTGTCGATTGCGTATTGATAATCGTCAATTGGAATATCGTGGCGGCGGCTTGTTCGGCTCAAATCCAATGACTGGTTCGGTCGGTGTGGTAACGATAAACTTGCCGCGACTGGCGCTAAAATCTAAGAACGAAAAAGAATTCTTTAAGGGATTGGCTGAACTTATGGATATGGCAAAAGACAGCCTGGAAACCAAGCGTAAAGTTTTGGAGCGATTGACCGACGCTAATTTGTATCCGTACACTAAGTTTTATTTGCGAAACATTAAACAGCGTTTCAATCAATATTGGAAGAACCATTTTTCAACTATCGGTTTGATCGGCACGAATGAGGCAGCGCTTAATTTGCTGGGCGTTGATATTGGCACGGAAAAAGGTAAGGCTTTTGCTGAGAAAACGCTTGATTTTATGCGCGATCGTTTGGTGGAATATCAGAAGGAAACTGGCAATAATTACAATCTTGAGGCAACACCAGCTGAAGGCACAACTTATCGATTGGCACAACTTGATAAAGCCAGCTTCCCAGATCGAGCGCATTTTGCTAACGGAATTGGCGCGGAAGTTAAATGTCCGTTTTATACCAACTCTAGCCACTTGCCAGTTAATTACACGGACGATTTGTTTGAGTTGATGGATCTTCAGGACAATTTGCAAACCAAGTACACGGGCGGCACGGTGATTCACTTCTTCTTAGGTGAGCGCATGGACGATCCGCAAACTTTGAAAAAATTGGTGAAAACGATTTGTGAAAATTACAAATTGCCATATTTTACGTTCAGTCCAAGCTTCTCAATTTGTAAGAATCACGGCTATATTGTCGGTGAGCATCCAGAATGTCCAAATTGTGGCGAATCGACAGAAGTTTACTCGCGTGTGGTTGGTTTCTTGCGTCCAGTTTCTCAATGGAATAAGGGTAAGCAAGCGGAATTTGAAATGAGGGAACATTATGACGATGCCGCCGAACACCAGCGACTTAGCGCCGTCGCGGCAGCTTAAGGTGTCAATTGGTGGAATTCAGAAGCTGTCGCTCGTAGATTATCCAGGGCATGTGGCGGCAGCTCTGTTTCTCTCTGGTTGCAATATGCGGTGCGGTTATTGCCATAATCCTGAATTGGTATTGCCTGAACGGTTAGTGCCGAGCCTTCCAGTTGATGAAGTGATGATATTTCTAAAGTCGCGAGTTGGTCGACTGGACGGCGTGGTGATTTCTGGCGGTGAGCCAACGGTAAATGAAGATTTGCCGGAGTTATGTCGGATGATTAAGAAACTTGGTTTTGATATTAAATTGGATACCAACGGCACGCATCCAGATATAGTTCGCGGAATGGTTGAAGAAGGACTGATTAATTTTATTGCGATGGACGTAAAAGGTCCGCTGGAAAAATATGTTGAAATTGCGGCGCGACCGATTGATTTGGAAGCAATTAAGGAGAATGTCCGGTTGATGATTGATTCGGGAATTGATCACGAATTTCGTACGACAATTGTCCGCGAGCAATTGGAAGTCAGCGATTTTGAGAAGATTGGCGAGCTAGTTAAGGGTGCGAAGAGATTTGCCTTGCAGCATTTTCGCACCGGCACGACAATTAGTCCAAAGTTCGCGAATTACCATACTTTTACTGACGAAGAATTTAGAGAAGCTCAGAAAATAATGGAAAGGTACGTTGGAGAATGCGTGATTCATTAGAGGTTGAAATTGTGCGCGTCCGTCAGGAAAATCCTGAGGTGAAGACGCTATATTTTGCACGACCGTTCGACTTTATCGCCGGACAATATATTACGGTTTTTATTGATGGTAGTAGCGTACGTGAAGGGAAGGCTTATAGCATTTCTTCTACTCCTGACGATGAGCTAATGTCGATTACCGTGAAGAATGTTGGTGGTGAATTTTCTAGCTATTTATGTTCACGGAATGTTGGCGATAAATTACAAATTAGCCACGCTTATGGCGATTTTAATCCGCAAACAGAAAGTCCTTTGGTCGGAATTGCTGCGGGCTGTGGGCTTAGTCCAATTTGGAGTGTTATGGCAAGTTCTAGCCAGCCGACGTTTTTATATTTTAGCCAAAAATCGCCAGAATATATGGTTTTTGAAAATGAGCTAGCGGCGTCAAATATTAAAGTGAAGAAGTTTAGCACTCGCCAGCAAGTTGAAGAAAAAGATGGTTGGTTTAACGGTCGATTTAATGTGGAAAAAATCGTGAGTGAAGTGCCAGAAGATGCGCATTTTTTGGTCTGTGGAAGTTTGCCATTTGTTAGAGATGTTTGGCAAAAATTATCCGCCGCTGGTGTAAGTGAATTGAAAATTTCAACAGAGACTTTTTTTGAGCAATGATTGGGGTGACGACTACAGTAGAATTATCATCGACAGTAATTGATGGTGATGATTTTGATGTGTTTTTGTCGCTGAGAGATGGCAATATTAGCGAGGATTTTTCGTCTAGTGTTGGTGAAGAAGTGACTGATGGTGTAGGTCGGTTTGATTTGGTGGCGGTAGCTAGCGGTGAAGCAGAGTTACCTTCTACCGAGAAAGTATCAGCGTCAATTGGTCAAACGGCATGTGCGACATGTGTTGGCTGCCCATTTCTTAGTCAGTGCGTAAAACCTCAGGCGTTAGTCATGAAACAGGAGTCGGAAAGACAGGAGAATGTATCTGATGATATGAATTCTGCGGATGAAGAGGCGATTCCTAATTTGTTGGAAATGACACCAAAACAAAGCTATTTGGATAGACTATTGGCTCCAGATGATTTCGATAGTCTGGATGAAAATGGACGCGGAGAATTGGTGTTGGCGGGATATTCAGAGTCTACCGATTATCAAGAGCCTATTATTAAAAAAGCACCTGAGCCAGTGGTATCAGAGGCGAAGCCCATAGATTTGACAACTAAAACAAATAAGTCAACTGAGAAACTCATACCGCAGGAACGAGAAGATAAAACTTCGACTAACCAGGCGGTTGAAGCTTCGGGCGAGGATGTGGGCATTGAGAAGATAGGGGTGGTCAGCCCTTCGGTGGAGATGAAGCCGCACATTATTGATTCTATTTCTGACGCAGTGCATAATGACAGCAAGAAGCCGGCACCAGAGTCCTTAGATGCGCCGACAAAGACGGAAAATGCGCCGGTATCGGTAGTGATAGATAAGAACACCCAAACCGTTGATGATAATAGCAATTCGCTGGAACATGAAACTGTTTACCCTGCAGCTAGCGATAATAAGATTGCTGCTAAGGCTGTAGAGTCTGAGCCGAGCCGAGAAGCAGAAAATGATGAAAGTGCTTTTACATCAATTTCCGAGCAGCAGCACTTGGCAGCACAATTTGATGCAGTAGGGGCGGATAAATCTGCGATTACGGTACCAATTGACAATTCTGGTACGAAAGCACCAGTATACATTCAATCTAACGAGATTAATATAGATGCGACGCCGGATTATAATAATTCTGTCGAATCGACTGACATTGTTGATAATGAGCGGCTGGTTGATACTGCAATAGTTGATGAAGCTAAGGTTGATCCTCCAAACGAGGAGATTGACATATTGGCGGCGGATCAAATTTTCACTGATACACAGGTCTTGTCAATTGAGCAACTTGACTATAGTGGTACGGCGATAGAGCGTAGTCATGGTAAGGATAATGATTTTTGGGCTGAAGAAGATGCGGTTTTCTTTATCGAACGGCAGGAGTCTCCAGTAGTAGAGTCGGAAGCGTCTTCTGCTGAAGCAGTGACGATTGCGCTGCCGGTAGAAACGATTACAGTGCGTGAAGAAACTGATGACTCTGAGCCAGTGGAACAAGTAATTATTTCCACCTCACCGATTATTGAGCCAACACTTGATGTTGAGTCGGACGAGGTGGCAACGAAAATTCCAGAGGAATGTCTCGTGCTTCGTGAGGAGTTTGTGAAAATATCGGAAAAAAGCGATTTGCTGCGCAGTGATGATGAAATTGAAAGTGTAATTATGGATGTTAGTGACATAAAATCAGGCATCAACCCGTCCGGAGAGCAAGCAGAACTTAACGATATTCTGGATGATTGTGTCTATAATGGCGAAGAAAGTGTCGCGAATGGTGATGATTTGCTGATGAATACCCATCCATCATCTGGTTTATGGTCAGACGATAGTCCGCTAAATCCAGAAGAGGGGTTAGTGACAATGACTCAATCGGCTGCGGATGACTCATCATTGGTATCGCGGCTGGTTGGTGTGTTGGTGGTGGCGATGTGTGTGGCGCGCGGCCGACAAGCTAGAGCGATTCCGAATAGCTGATGATCTTTGCGTGGTGTAAGCGATAAATAGGTCTGCACGAAATGATAGCGCGAAGATTGGCAGCCGATGAATGGTTAAAGCCTGATATAATGAAACTATGAAAATGCTCGACAAGCCGAAAATTGACCGTCCCCGCGAGAAATTGGCGCGTTACGGTACGGCTCGGTTGAGTGATTTGGAACTTTTGATGGCGGTTATTGGCAGCGGCAATGCTCGGGCCGATGTCGGCAAGATTGCGCGCGAGGTGCTGAAAATTTTGCGTCAAAAAGGCGGCGATGTTTCGTACGATGATCTACGCAGCGTGGTTGGATTGGGTGATGCGAAAATTCCAGTGATTTTGGCGAATTTGGAGCTAGCGCGGCGGTACTTGCTGGATAGCGACCAGCCAATCATCGACAGCCCGGAAAAAGCCGTTGAGCTGCTGGCCGACATTCGCGACAAAAAACAGGAATATTTTGTCTGCCTGACGCTGGACGGCGCGAATCGTTTGATCGCCAAGCGGGTAGTGACCATCGGCACGCTGACCGCCAGCCTGGTGCACCCGCGTGAGGTCTTCGCCGACGCCATCGCCGACCGCGCGGCCTCGATCATCGTGGCGCATAATCATCCGAGCGGGAGCTTAAGACCAAGTCAAATTGATATAGCAACGACTGAACGCCTTAAGCACGCGGGTGAACTACTTGGCGTACAACTGGTTTATCACCTGTTAATTACCAAACAATCATTCCGGATTATCGACTAGAAAATGGTATAATAACCTTAATGATTACCTCTGATTATCAGGCGAAATATATTGCTCATGAGCTTGAGCGTGTCTATGCTAACGATGACGTTGCTAAGTTGTCGGGTCTGATGTTTGATGCTCAGATTATTCCGACACCGCACCAAATCGATGCGGCACTGTTTGCATTAAACTCGCCAACGGCTCGCGGTATTATCATGGCGGATGAAGTCGGTCTCGGTAAAACCATTGAGGCAGGTATCGTTATCATGCAATACTACTCGGAACGCAAACGAAAGATCCTGATTATTGCGCCGTCGAGCTTGCGCCAGCAATGGGCGCAGGAATTGCAAGAAAAGTTCAATTTACCAGCAACCGTTGTCGACTCCAAATGGATGAAGGCAAAAAGAACCATCGAAAAAGACGGCATCTATATTTGTTCTTACGAATTTGCCAATCGCCATTCGACAAGGTTATCAAACGGCTGGAATTTGCTAGTTCTTGATGAGGCGCATAAGTTAAGGAATTTTTATAATAACCAAAAGGGTATCGCTAGTGCGGTCTCTGATATCGCTAAAGGTTCTGAAAAATCGCTGCTCCTCACAGCCACGCCTCTGCAGAATAGACTTGAAGAATTATACGGCTTAGTGTCGGTTGTTGACCCTAAATATTTTTATAAGCTTGATGTTTTTCGCCAACGCTATATTAAGTCAAATCATCCGTTTGCACTCGATGATCTTCGCTCGCGCATGAGCAAAATTGCCAAGCGTACTTTGCGATCGGAGGTCAAGAAATATATTAAATACACTAACCGTATTGCCAAGACGGTGCAATTTGAACCATCTGGCGATGAGCAAAAATTATATGAGCTGGTGGACGAATATTTGCATCGCGATAAACTGTATGCATTTGCATCTTCGCAGCGCCACTTGTCAGCGCTGATTCTTCGCAAACGTCTCGGTTCATCCACGTTCGCAGTTGCCAGTACACTCCGGAATATTGTACGGCGCATGGAGGAAGAGTATGCTGCGGGTAAGGTTCGCGATAACCGCGGTGGCTTGATTGATGAGCTGGGTGATCTGAACGATGAAGAAATTGAGGCATTTGAGGAGACTGGCGCTTACGATGACTATATAATTAAATCGGCCAAAGAGCGCGCCGAGTTTCAGGCTGAAATCGATGAACTAAAATCATACGCCGACTTTGCTGATTCAATCAAAGAAAATGTCAAAGCCGAAAAATTGGTCGAGGCGATCAATGTCGGCTTTAATGCACTGGAATCAAAGGCTGCTCGCAAAGCAATTATTTTTACCGAATCAACCCTTACGCAGAACTATATCGCCAAAACGCTTAAAAAGCAGGGCTATGATGGAAAAATAGTGTTATTCAACGGACAAAATAACTCGCCGGAAAGTACCGAGATTTATCGCCAATGGTTGGCGGATAATGAAAATTCCGATGTCGTTACTGGTATAGAATCAGCGGACCGCCGCAAGGCGTTAATTGATAAATTCAAAGATGACAAAATGCAGATCATGATCGCCACCGAAGCGGCCAGCGAAGGTATCAACTTGCAATTTTGCTCCATGCTGATTAATTATGACTTACCATGGAATCCGCAGCGCGTTGAACAGCGAATTGGGCGAGTCCATCGCATGGGGCAGAAATACGATGTTGTTGTGGTGAATTTTAGCAATCAAGGCAATGTCGCCGAGCAGCGAATTCTTGAACTATTGACTGACAAATTTAGTTTGTTCAAAAGTACATTTGGCGCCAGCAATGATGTACTAGGCGCGATTGAAAGCGGACTGGATTTTGAAAAGAAAATTAGCGATATTTTGAACACGTGCCGCACCGATGATGAGATTAGCCAACGGTTTGAAAAGTTACAAGAAGAATTTAAGATAGAAATTGATACTGAGCAACAAGCGGCGCGTACCCGGATTTTTGAGGGGCTTGATCCTCACGTGCAAGATCGTTTCCGCCGCTACGACGAGCAAGCTGAAGAAGCCTTTACGCGCTTTGAGCGATTGTTTATGAACCTGACGCGCTATATACTGCGCGGCAACGCGTCGTTTGCAAACGAACACATTTTTGATCTAAAAACTGCACCGGAAAAAAACATCGAATGCGGAACATATTTCTATAAAACTGAACGCTTGCTGCACGCTCGGCAATACAAATATGCCGACGATTTGGCAGAATATGTGCGCCGTACAGCAAAGACTGCGCCAACGCCGCCGGCAGAACTTATCTTTGACATGAGCCAGTCTGATCGAGTCGCTTCTGAGGTTAAAAAGCTGATCGGCGCCCGCGGCACAATGATTGTCGAGCAGGTAACCTTTCCGATGAAAATAGATTCGTCGGACATGAGCGAAAGTTACATCTTGGCGTCAGCGCAGACAGAAGACGGTATATTGCTTGATACGGAGACTTGCCGCAAGATCCTCGAGCTATACGCTGCTGATAGCAACCAAAAAGCAGTTGCCCCTACAGAAGTGTTGCAAAATCACCTGGCTCAGCAAATTGCCGAACGCCAAGAGGAAGTCAAGGGTCGCAACACTGACGCTTACCTTGATAAAAAAGACCTGCTGGAGCGTCAATACAAAGACAAGATTGTTGAATACGAAATGAAAGTCGATAAGCTTGACGCTAAAATCAGAGACTTGCAAAAACAAGAGCGCCAAGCGGGCGACGCCGCCTCTCGTCTAAAAATTGCCAGCGAAGTCCAAGTTTTGCGCAAAAAAGTCCGCGCCCTCAACCGCGAGAAGTATGACCTTGAAGACAGCATGGATGAGCAAATCTCAAATAAAATAGCCCTGGCGCAGCAAGCGTCGGAGGGGCAAGTTGTCACAGAGAGATTGTTTGCGGTTGATTTTAGCATACGGTAAGTTAGTCTGCGGAGTTAATCCATAGGCGAATATTGTATAATATAGATATGGAGAATATAGAAACGCTTTTGAGCGCAACCAATGTATATATAGACGAATCTGGTCATACCGATGATCCGAGCAGTAATACTATGGTGCTCGGCGCGCTTTGGATTAGTGTCCCTCAGCTTTCTCTATTTACCGATGCGATCAGAACAGTCAAAAAGAAGCACGACATAGCTTCGCATAGAGAGATTAAATGGACGAAAGTAAGCCCAGCGAAGCTTGATTATTACAAAGAGTTGGTCGATGTATTCTTTGCTGTTGAACAGGTAAATTATCGAGCAGTGGTCATTAATAAATCAATTATTGATTATGAAGCTCACAATAAGACGCGAGATGACTTTTATTATTCAATGACCTATATTCTTGTCAGGACTATTGCAGAAAAAAGATACGGCGATATGCGTCTTTTTCTTGATTATAAAGACGCTTGGTCTGGCATAAGGACTACAAAACTTGCAAGCTACTTAAGGAATACGGGTAGATTACACAATGCTTCACTGCTTGCGCAGCCTTTGCGTTCGCATGAAGTCATCGGTCTTCAAATAGCCGACTTGTTTACTGGTGCTGTTATGTATGCGAATAGGCCGCAGGAAGAGCAAAAATCAGATGCAAAAAAAGAACTTATATCGTACATAGAGCATAGTTCTGGGCAGAAGCTGACGTGTGGTACGCCTCATAGTTCAGAAAAGATCAATATACTCATGTGGGAGCCGAAAAAATAGATGTATCCGGATTGGCTGCCGTTGCCTCTTAATCTAAGGGGTTCTTACGACGAAAACATAAAGGAGTTGCTAGAAGTGTTCAATAGAGACTTTATAAGTTCCAATAATCCAGTCGTTGACGGATATAGAGTCATAGTGAATAATAATCTAGACCCAAGTTGGCAAAACTTGCAACTAACCTATGGTTTTACTCATATGATAACTAGAGGGAACGGGCTAAGGGTCATAGATTACGATCGCGCTAATAAGCTACCGTGGGTGCGCGCTATTCTCGATAACTACAAACAGCCTGAGGTGACTGCATTCTGGGTTGAGCATATTAAAGGCGACAGGTTATACTTGTGGTTAGAAGAACACGATTTTGTGGTTATTTTGTCACCGCTAGTGAGCAAGAGAGCTTCTTTAAACTCGGAAAGTATCATTGTGACTGCTTATTCAGTCGATTCATATCGGAATTTTAGTAAAATACGTGATAGGGTGACAAGGTTTTTATAGAAAACAAGAAGTGCCCATGAGGACACTTCGAGGGTTAATTCATACAACCTGGTACGTTAACATAATTAGTATAGCATAGGATTATAATTAAGTCAATAGTTTCAGTGTTTTGTCAATAGCATAAGCGTATTTTATCCACAGGTTACATCTGTAAAAATTGAATACATTTTTTATCAAAAAACTATTGACAGGTTTCTCTTTACTGTAATCGCTGCTTATTTATTTAATGACAAAAGCATTCTCCATGTCTGTTATATTTTGGAGAGTATTTTATATAAATCTGATGCTTTGGTTTTTGTTACAGGAGGGCGTCAAGCGGGTTTGTATGGTCGTTGAGGTTGTTGTGGTATAATCTCAATTGAGGCAGGTACGGTATGTTGTGCCAAATATGTCCTGTACATTCCTAACCTTTTCTTGTGCGTTATTGCGAAGAGCTTGTTGGCGTTTACGCCGGTATCGTTGATACCATAACGGGCCTGGCACACGCTGATGTGGGATAATGTTAATGTAACCTATATAATAGGTGCGCAGCGTTATCCTCAGTCGGCGTATGGCCTCCTGGTTGTGTAGTGTTGGCTATTTGTCTACTCTTTAGTTTTGCTTTTCGTAAATGCGCAGCGGCGAAATAGCCGAATTAAAGGAAAGGAGAGGATATGCTAGTAATTAGCTATAAGAATCTGACCATTCAGATCGACAGCACTACACTAGCTCTACTGATCTTCATGTTTATGAAATAGGTAGAGCACCATGACTTGCTATTAACACCCAATAATTAATGGTGAATCATGGTGAATCAGAAGTGTATTACAACTACAAAATTGTGTAGGGATATTCTTAAAATTCCTAAGGAAGAACTCTTGGCTCTGCTGGCCGACAGACAGTCTTATTATGTACCGTTCGAAAAAAAGAAAATTACGGCTGGAGGTCGGGTTAAGATTAGAACCATTGAGCCTCCTCATGGATATCTTAAAAGAGTTCTTAAAAAAATTAACACCACGGTTTTGCAGCCACAGATGGAGGGGCTACCATATGGAGTAATGGGTGGCAGAAAGGGATATTCTGTCGTTGATAATGCAAAATATCATGCGTCCTCGCCTGCTCTCATGAAGTATGACATTAAAGACTTCTTTCCTTCTATCAAATATGTCGACGTCTTCCATATATTTCGATACCAGCTTAATTATTGCGAAGAAGCTGCTAATATTCTTGCGCACTTGACTACTTTTGAGAATTCTCAGCACGGGGTGCACGTTCCGCAAGGTTCACCAACTAGCATGAGTATAGCTATATTTGCGGTTGAGAAGATGTCGTGTGTAGTCGATGACTATTGTAGAAAAAACGGACTAAAATTTTCAATTTGGGTTGATGATATCACTATATCCGGCTCATACGACAAACTGTGTAGGCATAGATCGACAATTAACCATATACTAAACTCTACGCACTACAGAATTAATCCTGATAAGGACAGTGGAATAGTGAAAAAAGGACAAAAAGGACGGAGTGTTACTGGTGTGATAATCGCTAACGACGGTAGATTGACAGTTGGACATAGTAAGCTCTCTCGTCTGCGGAGGCAGGTTAAACGTTCAACTAGACCGTCTGATAAACTAAGGGGTAGATTGCAGTTTTTGCTACAAGTTAATAAGCCTCAGGCCCGTAGGTTAATACATGAATATACAGAAAAGCATCGCAAAAATTGATATAATACGAGATAAGTGATAAATAGAGGTATTAGGAATAAAATATATGCAGAATTATGAAAATCAAAATTTAAATCAATTACCATCCACTTCTCCCAACTTCCGCACCGACCTAGCGAAAAAGCTGGAGGAGCTAGTGCCGGAGGCGATTGCGGATGGTAGGGTGGATGTAGTTAGGTTGAAGGAGCTGCTGGCGGAAGATGCTGGCGAGCCGAATGAGCGGTTCGGGTTGTTTTGGCCGGGCAAGAAGCAGGCACTTCGGGCGGCACAAGAGCCGACGACTGCAACGCTCCGACCCGCCAAGGACGAGAGCAAAGATTGGGACACGACCAATAATATTTTCATCGAGGGTGATAATCTCGAGGTGCTGAAAGTCTTGCAAAAGCAGTACCACAACAGTATCAAAATGATTTACATCGATCCGCCGTATAACACTGGTAAAGATTTTGTCTATCCGGATAATTTCAAGGAAGGTCTGCAAAACTATCTGGAGTTTAGCCAGCAGGTGGACGAGGGTAACAAAAAGATCAGTACCAACACCGAAACTGCCGGCCGTTATCACAGCAACTGGCTGAATATGATGTATCCGCGTTTGAAGCTGGCACGCAATTTATTGACGGATGACGGGGTGATATTTATTTCGATTGACGATGCCGAACAAGCTAATTTGAAAAAGATTTGTGATGAGATTTTTGGTGAAGGGAATTTTATTGCAACGTTCTTGTGGCAAAAGAACTATAGTCCAAAAAATAATAACAAATTCGTCTCTGATGATCATGATTTTATCCTTGCGATTGCAAGGAATAAGACGGCGCTTAATAGACTGAATAGGCTTCCTCGTAATGAAAAAAGTGATGGTTTTTATTCTAGAGATGATAATGACGGCAGGGGGCCGTATGGACTGGACAATTTGACTGTTCCAGGGGGTAAAAATGATTATATTATCCACTGGAATGGAAAACAGTATACATCGGCTGCAAACAGGGGGTGGGCTTACAACAAGGAAAGAATGAATGAGCTTATAGAAGAGGGTAGGATATATTTTCCTGAGTCGGAAGGGGCGAGACCAAGGTATAAGAGATATCTCAGTGAGGTTCCGGGTTTAATTTCTAAGACTATATTACCGTACAGTCTTGTTAGTCATACCGATGCGTCTAAGAAGGCTCTTGATGCACTAATCGGTGGTAATATCTTTGATTTTCCTAAACCAGTAGATCTTATAAAATATTTTGCAGTACTTGGTTCTGACGAATATTCAATCGTTCTCGATTTCTTCGCCGGTTCAGCCACCACTGCTCACGCCATTATGCAACTCAACGCCGAAGATGGCGGTAATCGCAAGCATATCATGGTGCAGTTGCCTGAGCCGACCGATGAAAAGAGCGAGGCGTTTAAGGCTGGTTATAAAAAGATTAGCGATATTGCCCGCGAGCGTATCAATCGGGCGGGTGAAAAGATTAAAGTCGATTTTGCCGATAAGCTGGCTGAGCGTGAGACTCCGCTGGATGTTGGATATCGTACTTACAAACTGGCTGACACTAATTTCACCAAGTGGCAAAGCGCGCCGACGGGCGATTTGACCGAATTGCAGGCACGACTTGATCTGATGCGCGAAAGCAGTAACGATAATGCTAGTGAGGAAGATTTACTGGTGGAAGTGCTTTTGAAAATGGGTTTGCCGCTGACTACGCGCACTCAAACCGTCGACGTCGATGGTCTGCATGTATATCAAGTCGTCGCCGAGGGCGATTCGACGGAAGGTCAGCCAGTGCTGTATCTCAACGAACACGCCAAGCCGACATTAGAACAATTACGCGCCATTATCACCGACCTGACTCCGAGTAAGTTTGTTATTCTCGACGACGCCTTCCAGGGTGACAACCAGCTTAAAACCAATCTGGTCCAAACTTGTAAAAGCTATGATGTAGAATTGTGGACGGTGTAAGATGACTCCAGTATATAAGACAACTAAAAACAACTCACTTGATATTAATAATCAAGGAGTCAAAGTTACAAAAATTGACGGTGAAGATTATATCTGTCTAACTGATATGGCAAAGGCTTACGGAGCAGACAAAGTCATAGATAATTGGTTGCGTAACAAGAATACTATAGATTTTTTAGGTGTTTGGGAGAGATATAATAATCCAGATTTTAATTTCCTCGAATTCGAGGAAATTAAAAATATCGCAGGCTTAAACAGATTTACAATGTCCGCAAAACACTGGGTTGAGCGTGTAAATGCGAAAGGTATTGTGGCGCGAGCTGGCAGATATGGCGGTACTTATGCGCATCGTGATATCGCATTTGAATTTGGTACTTGGTTGAGTCCAGAATTTCGATTACTAATTATTACTGAGTATCAGAGACTGAAGGCTATTGAACAGAAGAAGCTTAACTGGGATTCAAGAAGAATTCTTGCCAGTGTAAATTATAAATTACACACTGATTCTATCAGGGATAGTTTAATCCCATCCTTGAGCCATAGTGTTATAGATAAGTACGTGTATACGGACGAAGCAGATATGCTTAATCGGTTGGCTTTTGGCCAGACTGCTAGAGAATGGCGTAGACAAAATCCGGCTTTAGCTAAGGCTGGTCGTAATCAGCGAGATTATGCGACAGAACAACAACTTGTATTAATAGCAAACCTACAGAGTCTTAATGCTTTTTTGATAGATCAAAAAATGCCACAGCAGGAACGAATTATAAAATTAGCTGAACATGCAAGAAGGCACTACGATTCAATCTTAAAAGCGGAAGAACAGCATAATATGTTCATAAACGATAAGATAAAGAGGCTGAATCATGAAAATTAAATACGATTCCAACCAGCCGTTCCAGTTGCAAGCTATCAGCGCTATTACTGGTGTTTTTGAAGGGCAGCCTGACGGTGCTGATGCGTTCGATGCGGTTTTGCAGTCGCGATCGGTGCGCGGTGCCCAGGTCGGGCTGTTCGACGAAATTGGTGCAATTGGCAATAATTTGCTGCTTGATGACGATGCTATTTTGGAGAATGTTCGGTCAATTCAAAACGACAACGGCATCGCTCCGGTTAAAGAATTGGACGGCATGAACTTTTCCGTGGAGATGGAAACTGGCACTGGCAAGACGTATGTATACTTGCGTACAGCGCTGGAAATGGCGAAATTGTATGGTTTTTTGAAGTTTATTATCATCGTGCCGAGCATTGCCATCAAAGAGGGCGTGAAAAGTAGCCTTGATGGCATGCGTGAACACTTTACGCGTGAGATGGGGTATAGCCCGTATGAAGCGTCGGTGTATGATGGCAAAAATCCAGAGGTGGTACAGAGTTATGCTACCAGCACTATGACGCAGTTTATGGTTATGACAATTGATGCAATTCGCGGCAATAAGAACACGCGAGTGATTCATCAAGAACGCGATAGGCTAAATGGTATTGCGCCAATTGAATATTTGGCTGCCGTCAATCCTATTGTCATCATGGATGAGCCACAAAAAATGGAGAGTGAATTATCGACGAGTGCAATTAATGACTTGAACCCGATGTGTACATTGCGTTATAGTGCCACGCATACTCACGAGTACAACATGATGTATCGGCTTGATCCAGTTGACGCTCACCGAGAGAAGTTGGTGAAAAGTATCGTGGTAGCGAATGCGCAGCAAGAGGGTAGCGATGCTAAGCCGTATATCAAGCTGATTGATGTGCGTAATACGCCGAAGCTCCAGGCTTATGTCGAAGTGTTGGTTCGCGACAAAAATGGTAATGTCGGGAGAAAACCGCTATGGGTCAATCATCACGACAAACTGGATATTCGCACTGGTAACAGTATTTACGAAGGTTATACCATCAATGAAATTTCGACGGTTCCAGCGAGTGTGGAAGTTGGATCGCAAGGGGTCCTGATGCTTGGTAAAAATTGGGGCGGCAATGAAGACCAGGTTATGCGTGAGATGATTCGTGTGACCATCGCCGAGCATATTAAGCGAGAATATTTACTGCGCGATCAAGGGATTAAAGTGCTGAGTCTATTTTTTGTTGATAAGGTGGCGAGCTATTTAGAGTATGATGATGACGGTAATATGGTTGACGGAAAATTTGCCCGCTGGTTTGATGGATTATACCAGGAAGAGCGAAGAAAGAGCCGTTTTTACGAAGATATTATGCCTGAAGACCCAAGTGAAGTTCGGAAAGCATACTTTGCTGAGATGCGTAAGGGTGGCAAAACAAGCTTCGTCGACAGTAAAGAAGGTAAGGGCAATGCACAGGATGAGTCGGCTTATGACCTAATCATGAAAGGCAAAGAAAAGCTGCTTGACCAGGCAAATCCAGTACGGTTTATTTTTAGCCACTCGGCGCTGAAAGAGGGTTGGGATAACCCGAATGTGTTTCAAATTTGTATGATGCGCGAGAGCGGCAGTGAAAATGATCGCCGACAGACGATTGGGCGGGGTCTACGTTTGCCAGTACGTCAGGATGGTACACGAGTGTTTGACGAGCAGATTAATCAGCTGATGGTGGTCGCCAATGAATCGTATCGTGATTTTGCTAATAATTTACAAAAGGAATATAAGAAAGCTGGTGTCAAGATTGGTTTTGTGCGGCGTAGTGAGTTTGCACGAATAGCGTTGCACGATGATCCAAGTAGTACGCTGGGGCATCAGAAGTCGAATGAGATTTGGGAATGTTTGCGGCGTCGCAGTATGATTGATGATGAGGGTCGAGTGCTGGCGAATTTCGCACCGAATAATATTGGCTTTACGCTTGATTTGCCTGGCGATCTGCAAAAATATCATGCCGAGGTGGTTGATATTATTGAGGGCTGTAAGATTGATAAATTTGTTAAGGATGCACGTAAAAAAGAGAAGATTCGTCCCAATAAAGAAGTTTTGTATAGTCCGCTACTTGAAGAATTGTGGAAGCGAATTTCACATAAAACGACGTACCGTGTGGTATTTGATAACGGCCAGATTATTATGGCGGCCATCAATGCTATTAAAGCCAAGCCTGAGCTTAAACCATTGAGAATTGAAGTGCAAAGACATAGGGTGCTTTTGAAGCGCGGCGGCGTTCATAATGACGGTATGGTCGGCGAAGCAACACATGACTTGGTGGGAACGTTTGAACTGCCGGATATCATCTCTGAGTTGCAGGATAGTACTGGTCTCACTCGACGAACAATTGTTGATATTTTGATTGGTAGCGATCGGTTGCATGAGTTCTTAAAAAACCCGTACGACTATGTGCAAATGGTGAAAAGCGCAATTAAGTCGGTGCTGGCGCAGGTCGTGGTGGACGGCGTTGAGTATGAAAAGATGGGTGAGCGTAATTATGAACTTCGCAATTTCCAAAAAGATAGCGATGAAGAAGTCGAACGATTTATTGATCGACTGTATCAAGTTAAGAATCAACAAAAAACAGTGACAGATAGATTGGCACTAGATTCGGCGACTGAACAAAAGTTTGCCGAATACTTGGATAGTCGCGAAGATGTCAAACTATTCCTCAAGCTGCCGTCGAAGTTTACGATACCAACGCCAGTTGGTGACTACAATCCAGACTGGGCAATTGTCAAAGAAGTTAATGGCGTAGAAAAAGTATATATGGTGCGTGAGACGAAGAACGGTGGCGAACGCGAAGATGAACTACATAAAATTGCTTGTGCTAAGAAACATTTTGAGACAATTGGTATGCGTGATTACGCTAAATCAACGCCTGATGATTGGCGGGTGTAAATATATTGATAAAGAGCTGTGAAATAGCTTCAGGGGAATGTATGAACACGCCAAATAAAACCATCACCATCGCTCGTGCCATTATTCGCATTGGTGACGCCGCTGAAAAAGCCAAAGATTATGGTTTGTTGAAATCGCTAGAGGAAATGGTTGGTCAATTAGCTCGGCATAACGTTAAAGACGCTGAGGTTGATATGCAGTTGCTATTGGAATATGTTAAGTCGTTGAACGATTGTGAATATTGCCGAGCGTCTAACGGCGAGATGAGTACCGATGATTTGGTGAATGAAATAAATCGACAATTAGCGCGTCCTGGTCAGGAGCAAGTGGATAATTCTAGCAAATTGGCTTTGGAATTTGAGCCGACAGTTCATTTAGTGACTGCGAATTATGCCAAGGATGAGAACGGGACGACTTCTGGCGTATCGATAGCTTTGGTTTTTAATAAAGATGGCTCGGTAAGTACGCCGCGCGATCATTTCTTGAATGCGGAATTGCTTAATTATTTTAACGATAAACATCAGGTCAATTATCAATTTATCGAAAATGGTTTACCGCCGAAGCTTCAGGATTATCAATTAGTTGCGGGAACGGCGGAAGTGCGAGAAATCTTGCCACGGGAATTGGAAGTGATAAATTTTTAAGATTTTATGAAAATCTCCGTACGCATTAAACCAAACTCTCGCCATCGTGAGGAAGTTGTGAAAAATGACGATGACACA